>DATLZJ010000401.1:0-9283 GCA_035574055.1 Caldilineaceae bacterium | reverse complement strand
TCCGCCCGGTTGCGCTCAACCGCCTCGCCTTGATCCTGCTGCGCCCGGTCGCCCGGCAGCCTGTCCAGCTCGGCGTCGCACTGCTGGCCGTGCTGCTCCTGGCCGTGGCTGTTGGCCTGCGCCTCTGGTGGCTGGCTTGGGGAGGGCTGGGGCTGCTCGGCTATGTCTCCCTCGCCCGGCCCAGCCTGTGGGCGGCGGTCCTGCTCTTCAGCCTGCCCTTCTATTTCAGCCAGTCGCTGCCCATCCTGCCCACCCGCGCCACCAACTTCATAGACTTGGGTCTGCTCGGCGGGTTGGTGGTGACGGGGCTGCACCGCTGGCTGCTTGCCCCACCTGTGTCCCAACGCGTTCTGCCTGCGCTCATCCGCCGCTGGTCCACAGTCTGGGGCTGGGCGCTGGCCGCGCTGGTGGTCTGGGCGCTGGCCGCCGCCGCTGCAGCGGAGTACACCGCCCTGGCGCTGCGCGAGTGGCGGACGGTCTTCCTGGCCGGCGGTCTCTTGGCGCTCCTGCTCCGCGGCGCATTGGCGGATGGGCGCCCAGGCGACCGGCGGCTGCTGGTCATGGCCTGGCTGGCCGGGGCGACGGTCGTGGCGGCGGTTGGCCTCTGGCACTTCGCCGCTGGCGTCATGCTGATCGAAGCCGAAGGCGTCCAGCGCATCCGCGTCTTCTACGGCTCGCCCAACAACCTGGCGCTCTACCTGGAGCGCACGCTGCCGGTGGCGCTGGCCTTCGTCTTGCTGTTGCCCTCCGGCCGCGACCGCTGGCTGGCGCTGGCGGCGGCGCTGGTCCAGGGTGCGGCGCTCCTGCTCACCTTCAGCAAAGGGAGCCTGTTGCTGGGGCTGCCGGCGGGGCTGGCGACGCTCTGGCTGGGCGGGTGGGTTGTGCTGCGCGCCCGCGGTCACTCACGGCGGCCCCTCTGGTGGATTACAGGCGCAGCCGGGGCGGGCCTGCTGCTGTTACTGCCCTTCCTGGGCACTGAGCGCTTCCAGAGACTGCTGGACTTCAGCCAGGGTACCGGCTTTTTCCGGCTCCTGCTCTGGCGCAGCGCCTGGCAGATGGCGCTGGATCACCCGCTCTGGGGCGTGGGGCCGGACAACTTCCTCTATGTCTTTCGCAGCGAGTATCTCCTGCCCGCTGCCTGGCAGGAGCCGAATCTCAACCATCCTCATAACTGGCCCCTGGACTGGTGGACGCGGCTGGGGCTGCCGGGGCTGCTCCTGGGGATCGCCTTCTTCGGAGCCGGCTGCCGTCTGCTCTGGCTGCGGCTTCGCAGTGTGCTGCGCGGCGATACGGCCGGCGTCGCCCTGTGGCTTGGGCTGCTGGCGTCGGCGCTGGCCGCGCTGATTCACGGCCTCATTGACCTCAGCTATGCTGCGCCCGACCTGATGCTGGTCTGGGTCTTCACATTTTCACTGGCGACGATACCCGATGCGCCTGGAAGCCGGCGAGATGAAGTGACCGAGACGGGATATTCTCTATAGACATTGGGGGTCCTGACACACCCCAGAAATGAGGGAGCCTATGCAGTCCATGTTTCTCATCGGCAGATGGTTGAGCGGTTTAGCCATCATCACCCTGGCCTGAGCTGCCAGTCCCCTTCCCCCACAGTAGTACCAACTCCCACAGTGGCGCCCAACGCAGTGGAGTGTGGCGACTGTTCAGAAGTCAAGTCTGCTCTACGGGACCCCATACCAGAATATCGCCTTCATTTTCGGTGTCAGGCTGCCCGAGGAGTTCTCACCCACCAGCAAAAGCCGGTGCCAGATCGAGGCCGAAAGGGTGATTGACACCTTCACAGTCGTGGAGGAATGAGATGAAGCTGGCTGCCAACAAGCCGCCTGGTTGACAAGGAACATATTTTCTAATAGGATTCAGCGGCAGTAAAACCGTATGCAGGATATAGAGCTATTGGCGTCGCTCGTGGCGCACATGCCTTGGCATGGCATGACTGTGCGGTAGGGATACCGCACCTACGAAGTGGGTAGTATGCGCCACGCCGGATACCGCTGCGTACCTCCTCCAAGCTCAACACAAGGATAAGGCCGTGACCCGACTCCCGACTACCCCGCTCCGCCAAGAGGATGTACGCGCCGCGTTGCTGGCCGCGCAAGGTCTGCCCACGGCCTTGTCCACCCCAGCGACCAAAGCAGATGCCCTGGCGGCTATCCGCCGGATGCACCTGTTGCAGATTGATACCATCCACGTCGTGGCGCGCAGCCCCTATCTTGTCCTATGGAGCCGAGTGGGCGCATATGAACCGCGCTGGCTCGACGAGCTACTGGCCGAAGGCAAGCTCTTTGAATACTGGGCGCACGCCGCCTGCTTCTTGCCGATTGAGGATTACCCGCTCTATCGCAGCAAGATGTTGAACGACCATAGCTCCGCGCTGCGCTGGAGCGCCCGCTGGCTGGCCGAGCACCACACCCTGGCCGGCGACCTGCTGGCCCATATTCGGGCGAATGGGCCGGTCCGCTCGGCGGATTTCAAACGCGCCAATGGCCGCGGCGCAGGCTGGTGGGACTGGAAGGAGGAGAAAGAGGGGCTGGAGGCGCTGTTTACGGCAGGCGAGCTGATGATCGCCCGCCGGCACAATTTCCAGCGCGTCTATGACCTACGCGAGCGGGTGCTGCCCGGTTGGGATGACGCCCAGGCGCTCACCCCCGCCGCGGCAGAAAGAGAGTGGGCCTTGCGCGCCGTGCAGGCGCTCGGCGTCGCCAAGCCAGAATGGGTCGCGACCTACTTCTACCGGCCTAAATCTCAATCGGTCAAGGTGCTCAAGGAACTGGTCGCCGCCGGCGCGCTCGACCAGGTGGCGGTAGCGGGATGGCGCACACCGGGGCTGGTTCACCCCGCCAACCGGGCGCTGGTGGCGGCGATCGCCGAGGGCGCACAGCCCGTCGCGCTCCCTACCCTGCTCTCACCCTTCGACCCTGTGGTGTTCGACCGGGCGCGGGCGCTCGATCTCTTTGGCTTTGACTACCGGATCGAATGCTATACGCCGGCCCACAAGCGCCAGTATGGCTATTTTACCCTGCCCATTCTCTACCAGAACGGGCTGATTGGCCGGCTGGACGCCAAAGCCCACCGCCAGGCCAAGCTGTTCGAGGTGCGCGCCCTCCATCTGGAGCCGGGGGTTGCGCTCGACGATGAATTGCTCGACGCGCTGGCGGCTACGCTCCGGCGCTGCGCCGGGTGGCACAGCACGCCCGACGTGGTGGTGCGCCAGGCCGAACCGCCGGAGCTTGCAGAACTGGTGAATCGCCGGATGGCGGCCCACTAAGACTCACCGCAGAGAGAATTCACCGCAGAGGCGCAAAGCGCGCAAAGGGTCAGAAAAGACCAGAAAAGAACAAAGAAGGCGTAGGGGCAGGAGTCATCGTAGCGGCGGTATCCTTACCGCCGGGCTGTCCCCTTTAGGAGAGCGTGCGCTAGGATGCACATGCACAAAATCGTTCGGTAAGGAGGGGCCGGATGGGTAGGTGCGACATCGGCGTCGCTTGCGGCGTGCACGAGCGTGCGCTAGGATAGCGCACCTACTTTGGCTTCTTCTCTGACCTTTGCGTTCTTTGCGCCTTTGCGGTTCCTTTCCGAACCTACGGCCAGATTTTGGCGATCCCCTCGGCCAGGGTGACGCTGTTCATCTCGCCCATCCAAATGTGACGGATGATGCCGTCCTCATCCACAAAGAAGGTGGTGGGCATCCCGCGCACGTTGTAACGCTGGGCGACCGTGGAATCGGTATCCAGCGGGATGGGGAAGGTGACGCCCAGGCTATCAATGTAGCGCTGCACCACCTCCGGCTCCTCGGCCTGGTCTATGCCGATGATCGCCACCTGGCCGGCGTATCGCTCGGCGGTGGTCTGGAGTGTGGGCATCTCCCGCTGGCAAGGCCCACACCAGGTTGCCCAGAAATTGAGCACCACCGGCGTGCCCCGCAGCTCGTGCAGGGTGAACCGTTGCCCGTCCAGCGTTTGTAGGGTAAAGTCCGGCGCGGGCCGCCCGATGGCCGGCTCCGGCGCCAGGTTGGCGGGCTGGGCATCCAGCGGCACACGGCTGGCCCACAGCCAGAGCGGCCCGCCGATCGCCAGCGCCACAAAGAGCATCAACCAACGATTCAACCAACGGTTCATAGAAACACCCGGCTATCTGCTTGCGCCGACCAGCTCCCACTCGCTGTGGAAGATGCCCGGCTTATCCACCCGTTCATAGGTATGGGCGCCGAAGAAATCGCGTTGCGCCTGGATCAGATTGGCCGGCAGCCGCTCGCTCCGGTAGCTGTCATAGTAGGCCAGGCTTGCGCTGAAGGCGGGGACGGGGATGCCCAGGCCGATGGCCGTCTGCACGACGCGCCGCCAGGCCGGCAGCCGCTCGCCTACGGCTTGGCCCAACTGCTCGTCCAGCAACAGGTTGGGCAGGTCTGGGCGGCGCACAAAGGCTTCGGTAATGCGGTTGAGGAAGCGGGCGCGGATGATACAGCCCGCCCGCCAGATGGCGGCTACGTCGCCCAAGTTCAGATCGTAGCCGTATTCTTCGCTTGCCATGCGCAACATCGCCATTCCCTGGGCATAGGCGCTGATCTTGCTGGCATAGAGCGCCTGGCGCACCCCGTCAATCAGCTCACGGCGGTCGCCGGTATAGGCGGGCTGGGCGTGGGCAGGCAGCACCTTGGCCGCAGCCACCCGCTCCTCCTTCAGGCTGGAGAGGATGCGCCCGACGACGGCGCTGTTGATGGTGGGGATGGGCGCGCCGAGATTGAGCGCGTCCTGGCTGGTCCACTTGCCGGTTCCCTTTTGGGCGGCCTTGTCCAGCACCAGGTCCACCAGGGGCCGGCCCGTCTCTTCATCAAGGCGGCGGAAAATCTTGGCGGTGATCTCGATCAAGAAGCTGTCCAGCTCGCCGGCGTTCCATTCGGCAAAGACCTCGGCCAGTTCTGCCGGCTGCATCCCAAGCGCGCGTTGCAGGATGTCGTAGGCTTCGGCGATGAGCTGCATATCGCCATACTCGATCCCGTTGTGGACCATCTTCACATAGTGGCCGGCGCCGCCTGGGCCAAGATAGACCACACAGGGTCTGCCGTCCTCAGGCGCCTTGGCGCTGATGGCTTCCAGCATCTCCTGGACCATCGCCCAGGTCTCGCGCGGCCCGCCGGGCATGATGCTCGGCCCCCACAGCGCGCCCTCCTCGCCGCCGCTGATGCCGACTCCCATGAAATTCAGCCCCCGCTCGGCCAGCGCGGCGCTGCGCCGCTCGGTGTCCTGGAAATAGCTGTTGCCGCCGTCCATGATCAGGTCGCCCGGCTCCAACAGCGGCGCCAGCGCGTCGATCACCGCGTCCACCGGCTTACCCGCCTTGACCATGATCAGCACCCGGCGCGGCCGCTCCAGGCTCGCCACCAACTCTTCGAGCGTCACACAGGGGATCAGCTTGCGGCCCGGATGCGCGGCGACAAATTCCTGCATGGTGGCGGTTGTGCGGTTATAGACGGCGACCGTGTAGCCGTGGCGCTCCAGATTCAAGACCAGATTTTGGCCCATGACGGCGAGGCCGATGAGACCGATATTGGCATTGCCCATGCATGTATCCCCTTATCTATCTTTGCCCTTTTGTATCTGCGCCCTTAACGTATCCGCGCCCTTAGGTATCCTTGGAGGAAGGTCCTCTGGACGTGGGCGGGCCGGGCCACTCTGTGCCCCACCGGGCGATGGCTTCCCGGCTAGCCGTGCGGATGCGCAGGCTGTTGAGCCGCGCCGCCACCTCCTCCTGCACGCTCGGCGGCAGTTCGGGCCGCTCCACGGCGCCGTCATTGAAAAGGCAGCCGTCGGCGCAGCGGGTAAAGAGCACCGGCGCCCCCCAATACGGCCCCCCCTCTTGTTGGCCCATCAGCCGCCGCGCCTGGACCATCGTCGCATCCACCGGCTCCAGTTGGGCGAGGCGGGTATAGAACTCGCGCAGATAGGTGAGCCAGGCCGATTGGGGGATGGCAAACTGGGGCGCCACCACCGCCGCCACCCCGCGGCGCACCAGGCTGCGCGCCACATCCAGAAAGGCGCGGTAGTCGGTCGCGACCTGGGTATAGGTCGGCCCGGCCAGCACGATCAGGCGCAGGCTGTAGTGGTCGCGCATGAGCGCGCCCAGATGTTGCCCGCTGATCAGGCGGCTCCGCCCCATCTCATCTTCAAAGACCAACTGGCCCTGGCCGGTCTGCTTATCAAAGACGGCATGGCCGATGATGTGCAGGATGTGGTACTCGCTTTGGCGCAGCCGGCGCTGCAAGTCAAGCAGGGTCGGCTTTTGCAGCCGCTCAAAGCGGACCTTCCCGCTTGCGCCCAGGAAATCCACCGTATCCAGCAGCGACAGCCATTCCTGGTCCACTGTCACTTTGGGGTAGCTGCTGGGGCCGGCGGCCATCACCAGCGTGCGCAGCGGCGCCGGGGCCTTCAGCGGCAAAATCCGGTGCTGAAGGCTGGTATAGCGCGCCAGGGGCGAGGCTGAGGCCAGGGAGACATATTCTTGCCGCTCCGGGTTATAGAGATATTCCCAGGGCAAGTCTTCGAGGTAGGGCGTCGTCTCCAGGTCAATATGGATGCGGAGGGTGGCCTGCTCCACCTGAGCCAGGTCAAAACTGGCGCGCAGACAGCCCAGCACCTCGCCGCGGAAGACGGCTTCAAACAACTGCTGGCCCGCGGTGCGCACGGCGGAGGCGACCTCAGGCAGCGGCTGGTCGCTGCGCCGCACTTCGCCCAATTGAGTCCAAAAACGCTCGAGGTCACGCGGCGAAAAGGGATTCTGAAAGCGGGTCTCGCCCTGGCCCGCTGGCGAGCGACGCACCTGCACAAAGCAGCCGTCCTCAGTCCTGTCCAGCGCCAGGTCAAGCTCCAGAGAATGGGTGCGCATCATGGCGATCATTGTACCCGCCGCCGGAACAAGCGTCAAAGCATCTGTTATAATGATACGCGCCTGGCCCGATGCCTGATTGGCAGGCATCCTGCCGTGCAGCACCCTACCACGCCATGACCATGCGAGGCGACTATGCATATCCTGATCACCGGCGGCGCCGGCTTTATCGGCAGCCATCTGACCCGCCATCTGCTTGACCGCGGGGATACCGTCTCGGTGTTGGACAATCTGAGCACCGGCAGTTTTGACAACATCCAGCGCTTCACCGGCCATCCCCGCTATGCGTTCGCCATAGACACCCTAGACAACCCCCTGGTGCTCGACCGGCTGGCGAGCCAAGCCGACGCCATTGTTCACCTGGCCGCGGCTGTGGGCGTCCAGTTGGTAGTCGAGCGCCCAACCGAAACCATAGAGACCAACGTCTTGGGCACCCATGCTGTGCTGAATGCCGCCCGGCGCTACCGCTGCCGCACCCTCATCGCCAGCACCAGCGAAGTCTATGGCAAGGGCGTCAAGATTCCCTTCAGCGAGGATGATGACCTGCTCCTGGGGCCGTCCAGCCGCAGCCGGTGGTGCTATGCGGCCAGCAAGCTGCTGGACGAGTTCTTGGGGTTGGCCGCCTACCGGGAGTATGACCTGCCCGTGACGGTGGTGCGCTTCTTCAACACCGTCGGCCCCGGCCAGACCGGGCGCTATGGCATGGTGGTGCCCCGCTTTGTGCGCCAGGCGCTCTTGGGGGAGCCGCTCACCGTCTATGGCAACGGCACGCAAAGCCGCTGCTTCTGCCATGTCCAAGATACGGTGCGCGCCCTGGCGGCGCTGCTCGACCAGCCCACCAGCACCGCCGGGGAAATCTATAACATCGGCAGCAACCAGGAGGTTACCATCAACGAGTTGGCCCAGGAGGTCATCGCCCGCAGCGGCAGCTCTTCGACCATCCGCTATGTGCCCTACAGCGAAGCCTATGCCCCCGGTTTTGAGGACATGCACCGCCGCGTCCCCGACACCAGCAAGATTCAGCGCGCCATCGGCTGGCAGGCGCAGCGCAACCTGGGTGAAATCCTGGACGATGTGATTGAGTTTGAGCAGGCCAAACTGGCAATGGCCTGATTGACTGCTCATGGTGCGCCGCCGCTCCCCTCTATATATCCGGTTATGTGTCATCCGGTTATACATGCAATTCTGGCCGCGCCTCCTGGCCGGGCTGCTTCTGTGGGCATGGGCCGGCGCGTATCCTGCCTTTGCCCAGCCTGACGAGCCATTTGCGCCCGCCCCCATCGCCGTAGACGAAGGCGGCCCGGTGATGGTCACGGGCCGGGTGCGCTATACCAACCCCTTTTTCACCGTTGGGGTGACACAACCTCTGATCCTGCTAGAGGACCAGGCGGGTTTTATTGACCGCGACCCCTCCTTCCTGCTGCCCCTGGCGTCCCAGACCCTCGGCCAGATCACTTCGGACTTTCGCCGCTCCCCCTTCACCTATGCCCTCGCTCTGCCGGCTGCGCCCCAGGCGTCGCTGCGCGATGTAGACCAGGACGGCCGGCCCGACCCCGGCGTCATGGTCTTTGCCGTGGCCTACTGGACCAATGTCTTCGGCTCGCCCTTTCTGGAGGAACGCGACTTGTTAGGCGGCGGCTGGTCCACCGCCTATGCCTCGACCCGCGTCGCCGATGTCGCCGGCCGGCGCCATGAGGTGGTGGGCGGGAAGCTGCTGGTCTATGCCCCCGCCGCCGGCCAGGGCTTCCCCAGCGGCTTTGGTGTAGATGGCCTGCTCTTCACAGCCGACGACCCGATGGTCGGGCTGCCCCCTGGTTATACGCTGGTGGACCTGGACCACACACCCTTCACCTTTGACCGCAGCCGCACGCCCAGGGTGGACTTGATCGAGCCGGAGATGGTCGCGCTCGACGACTTCTCCGGCCTCTCCTACAGCGAAGCCTTTGACGCGCTGATCGCCAAGCTGCGTCGCGAGTATGCCTTCACCGCCTACAAGGGCATTGACTGGGATGCACTGGCCGATACCTTTCGCCCGCGCATGGTCCAAGCCGAGCGCGCGCAAGATCGCAACGCCTATCTGCTGGCCCTCCACGACTTTAGCCTTGCCATCCCCGACGGCCACATTCAGGGGCCGCGGCTGCCCGCAGTCGAGCGCGAGCGTTACGGCGGCGGGTTCGGCATGGCGATCCGCGAGCTGGACGACGGCCGCGTGCTGGTGGTCTTTGTTGCCCCCGATGGGCCGGCTGCACGCGCCGGCCTCACCCCCCGCGCCGAGATCATCGCCATAGACGGCCAACCGATCCAGGACGCGCTGGCGCAGGTAGAGCCGTGGAACGGCCCCTTCAGCACTGCACACACGCGCCGGCTCCAACAGCTCCGCTATGTGCTG
>DATLZJ010000400.1:0-5808 GCA_035574055.1 Caldilineaceae bacterium | reverse complement strand
CCACCACTCGCCGTTGGGCTCAGGCGCGCCAGATAGAAGGAAGATTGTGCCGGGTCCTGCCCGCGTGCGCCACCGCCGATGATCAGCCTATTGTCCGGCTGCCGGATCAAAGCGTAGGGGACATCATCGCCGCCGAAGTCAACCAGCAGCCAGGCCGCGCCGGTCGCCGTCCCGCCGGCTGTCTGCACATGACAGGGGCAGACGCTGCCGTCGCCGTTCAGGACCACCAAGGCAAAGTCGCCGCTGGAAAAGCCGCCGACGGCCAGCCGCCCGTCATCCAGCCCAAGTACACCGCGCGCCTCGTCGTTACGGCCGGCGTTATCCAGCTCTACCTTGCCGTCGCCTCCAAAAGCCGGATCAAGCATCCCCGTGGCTGTATAGCGCACCAGCAAGAAATCGCCGGCATGGCCTCCCGCCACAACGAGCTTTCCGTCATCTTGTAGCAGGGCGGTCTTGACGCTGACAAACCCTGCGCCGGCGTCTGTTATGGTGCGCCCGTCGCTGCCGAAAGAGGGGTCAAGCTGCCCGCCGGGCAGATATAGCGCGCCACGGCAAAGTCGCGGCCGCCGCTGCTGTCGGCTGCGTGACCGGCTACCAGCAGCCTCTGATCGGGTTGGATCGCCAGCGCCAGCGCGTAGTCGTCGCCGAAGCCAAAGTCAAGGGTGACGTAACCTGCCCCACCAAAAGATGTGTCGAGGCTTCCGTCGGGGTGATAGCGCCATATCGCCCAATCAGCATTGGCGTCCTTTAGATAGCCCACAACAACCAGCCTGCCCTCGGCGTCAATAGCCACGGCGCGAGCGCCGTCATCACCGGCAGTGCCGCCCAACAGCCGCCCATCAAGGCCAAACGATTCATCTACAATGCCCGGCGAGTGTAGACGGATCAAGGCTGCCTCTCGCCCGTCAGCCCCGCCCGCTTCCGTCTCACCCGCCAGAATGATTTTTCCATCCGGTTGTACGGTCATGGCATAGGCGCGGTCATTTGCGCCGCCGAAGTCAAAATACTCGCCATCGGTCAGGCGGTCACTGGCGAGATTGTTCAGCAACGTTTGCACCGCGGCCGTATCCGATATGGCCTTGGTGTAGGCGGCCAGCTCCGGATACTGGCTTTGGCTGCTGCCGGCGTCGCAGTACGGGCCGCACACAACCTGGTGCGGGTCGGTAATCACCCCAGGGAAGAGCGCCAGACTGGTGTAGCTCAATCGAAAGCGTAGGTCAAAGCTGCCGTCGGCGTCCGAGGTAGACGCCGTGCAAGAGAGGGTATAGCGGCCAAGGCTGCTGCTGGTCTGCTCACACCACGGCGTGGACCTCCCGAACCCGTTGTCTGGGCTGTAGGTCCGATCTGTTGCCAATTTCGTAGGAGGGATAATCTGCGCGCAGTCCGGCCGGTTACATTTGGGGGGATAGAAGATGCCCCCACCGATGCTCGTCTGGGTTTGGATACGGACGTGCTCATCGTAGGCGAGACGTGCGCTGTATGACACGTCATTCGTCCCATCGGTCAGGGAGACCCAATCGCCGGTAGCGACGGTCGGCTGGATCAGCAGGGGCGGCAGCCGCAGCCAACGGTCGGAGATGTAGATATTCACCTTCTTCTCAGCACTGCCGAATTCGCTGTTGTCTATCACCCGCACGGCTTCCAGGGTAATCTGCACCAAATGCTGCTCTTCCCAGCTCGGCTTATCTGCTGTGTAAAGCTCATGGACCTTGAGCGCCGCTTGTGGATGGCCCTGGCGATTGGGATGGACTGTACCATCCAGGCCCAGTTGCCGCCAGATAGATTCGGTCAGACCGATGTAGTAGCTGTCATCGCCCGCACAGTAGCCGTGGTTCTGAAATGCCTCGGTGATGCCGGAGACATAGTACCAGCGATGCTTGGAGGCATTTAGCTCGATGAGCCGGTTGAGCCGGGCACCCGTTCGGTAGATCCACTCGGCCTCGTCATGGGAGACACCGGCGAAGTTACCACACCCATCACGGTAGCCGTTGGCGTCATGAAAGAGATCAGCGGGATAGGAGGTGATGTAGACTGCCTTGGGGATGATCGCCTTCTGCATCTCCGGAGAGATCGCGCCGTAGCGATAGAGAAGTTCGTTACGGTATTCAGGCGGCAGCCAGCGGTAGCTCTCCGGATCGTTCTGCAACTCGTCCACCAATTCGCCTACTTGCCCATCCAAAATCATATCCAGCAGGTCGAAATGGCTCCAGAGCGAAGCCATATTCATATCAATCAGCGGGTCCAACTCCTCGGTGCATTCGAAATAGTCGCTTCCTGCCCAGTTGCCCAGCCATTGAAAGAGCGAGCCAATCAGTTCATCGAGAAAGGCCAGCCCCACATCAAAGGTGGTGGATGCCAACTTTTTCCACCAGTCGGGGTCGTTCAAGTCCACGTCGATCAAATGATCGGCCAAGCTCCATGTTCCAGGAATCAGCAGGTCATCGGTACTGAGGTTGGAGATGGTCTCCAAATTGGCGCAGCTACGGATGACCGAGGAGAAGCCCAGGTCATTGACGCCAATCGAGATGAGCAGCGCATCCACCTGCCGGCGGTCTTCTCGGCATCCTACTTCGTTGCCGGCCGGGTTGCGGATGGCGCAAAGCGCCATCATAATCGCCTTGAGCTGAGGCTCCGGGCGATAGAGAAAGCCCTCTACGGGTGTGTCAATTCCGCGGTAGTAGAGCACCAATCCCTTGAGCACTTTTGCGCCCGAGCAGGCAAATGACAAGAAGGTAACGGAGGTGTGCGGATCGCTCTCCTCTAGCCGCTTTGCGGCCAACGCGTGGCCGGAGATATCGGAGCGATGGCAGCGATCGTCGTACCAGCGTTTGGCCGTCAGCGCCTCTGCAATAGGATTACCCTCGCCCGAGGCATTGGAATCGCCGATCGAGACGATCAGCAGGTCGGTAACTTGGATTTCCATCGAATCGCTAACCTGGCCCCCTGCCGCCAGGTCAACGGTCAGGGTGACCAAATACCTTCCCTGTGCCGGGAAGCTAACATTCCCAAGGCCGGCGCTTTGATCCAGGCGGCAATCCACGGTAGACACAGTCCGGTCCAGGTTGATGCCGTCCAGACCTTGAAACCGCCACGTGTATTGCGCAACCTGGGATGGAGCGCCTAAGGGGGAGTTGCATGCATCGAAGCCAAGGAACCAGCTTGTTGGGTAGACGTACAGCGGATTGTATTCACTGCGAGGTTCGTCCCAAGAGGTCCAGCTCTGCTCGTAACGGGGCTCCATCCACCAGGTAAAGGGGTCGGCCTCGGTTTGAGAGGGCGCGTCCTGTGCCTTCACCGGCTGAGCCGTGGGGAGTTGTACTGCCGCCAACATCACTGCGATCAGCCACAATCGCACGAGCCATGCACCGCCAAGCATCAAAACCCCTTGCCTGACCGACACCCACACCGGCCTGGCTCTGTGCACGGTTATGCCTACCATCAGCAATCTCCTTTCGTGATTCTACGTGCTGTGCCCTTCCTTCTTGAGCGTGACTTCCTGAATGTAGCTACTTGAGCGTGCCCACTTGAACATGACAGCCTATCTAGCCGTCAACCCATGCCATGCTAACGTTAGGAGTAGAGAGGAGGGATAGAGAATGCCACGCCGGCTGCGACCAAAGTATAACCCGCATCGGGCTGATTGGCTATCGCCGAATTGTATACCGCACTAGGTGACGAAATGAGCAGCGCTCGCCCAGACATAGGAGTGGCCTACGGTTACCTGCTGCCATGGCTCGGATATCCGTTTGGTCCGCCAGCTTTTTGGTTAGAGCAATCGCAAACGTGCAAACCCATCAGAGCGATGCCGAGCCAGCCGTTGCGAGTGCACGCCTGCACGGCCAGAAGTAGCTGCCAAAGTACTCGATGGCCATGTATACCACTGCCGCTAGGCTTGACGGGCAGCCAGCGGCGTGTTATAGTGAGCGCGTCTGAAATCTGAAATCTCAGATTGCCTAACATACCGCTCATGGAGCCCCTGCCTGCCTTACAAGCCGAACGGCTAACCGATACCGTCTATACACTACTGCGTGAACAGATCCTCTCGGGACGCTTTGCCCCCGGTGAACGTCTGCATGTCGATGCGTTGGCCCAGCAGTTGCATATCAGCCAAACGCCGATCAAAGGAGCGCTTGCGCTGCTTGTCGCCGACGGCCTTGTGGAGGTTCAGCCTCGTCGCGGCACCTTCATCACCCAGGTTTCACCGCGCCAGTTGGGCGAGCTATTGGCGATTCGCCGCGCCCTGGAGCTGCTGGCAACCGAGACCCTCTTGGACCACATCACTGCCGCCGACATTGCGCGCTTGCGCAGCCTGGTTGAGGACATCGCACGCGCCGAGACGGTTGATGCCCACTATCGCGGCAATTTCGAATTTCATACACGGCTAGTGGCATTAAGCGGCAACCGAAAACTGACCGAGCTATACAGCCAGTTGAATGGCCATATTCACATGGCGCTGATCCATTCCAGCACCCAACGGTGGCGGGCGCGTGCCGCCGCCGAAGCACAGGAACATCATGCGATTCTTGACGCACTGACAAACCGAGACCTTGCGGCGCTGCGGGCGGCCATTACCGCACATTTGAGCCGGGCATCCACCTCTCTGCTCGACGATCTTACTGCCCACAGACCCGCGGCGCAGCCCAACCACAGTACATCCTAGCGGCAGCCGACCTTGCTGTTCATTTGTTCTTGAGCCTGCTCTGCCCATCCATTCCTAATTCGCCATGCACATTTCTCGAGTGGATGCCTACGAAGTCGTCGTCCCTATCTATGCCGACGCGGTTAACAGCCCGGCGTGGGGGCCTGCCATCTTTGACACCGTGCCTAAGGTTATTGTGCGGCTGACCACCGACGGCGGCCAGGTCGGATGGGGCGAGAGCCAGCGCGGGGCCAGCCGTGATGAAGTAACCCGCGGCGCGCAGAATCTCTTAGGGCTTGACCCTCTCACCATCAATCTGCAAGATGTGGCGACAGTCATCAACGACTTTGCCTGGCCGGCCAATCGCGCCCTTCATGCCTTTGATACCGCACTACATGACCTAGTAGGCAAGCTCTACGCAGTCCCGGCCCATGTGCTTTTGGGCGGAGCCTATCGCCGCCGCGTTCCCGTCGCTTACTGGACAGGCCGCCGCACGCCGGAAGATATTGAGCGCATTGCCCGCCATGCCCGCGAGCAGGGCTTTACCAACTTCAAGTTCAAGTTGGCCCGCGCCCCCGGCCAGAACGCACTTGACGATCCCATCGTAGAGCGTATGGCAGCAACCGTGCGCGCCGCACCTGACATGCAAGTAACCATTGACCCCAATGAGATGTTGGGCACGCCACATCAGGCGCGCCAGGTAATGGCCCGGCTGGCGGACTATGCCGGCAACCTCCAAGTGCTGGAAAGCCCAGTACCCCAGTACAACTTGGACTGGTATGCGCTCCTGCGCCAACACAGCCCATTTGCCATTGGGCTGCACCTCAACAGCCGTGCGCAGGTGATCAACGCTATCAAGCACGAAGCCGCCGATGTACTGAATCTCGGCGGTACAATGGCCGAGTTTGTGTCTATGTCACGGCTGGCAGCGGCGGCAGGGATGGCGATCTGGCACGGCTCCGGCGTTGATTTAGGATTGCTGGATGCCTCCTATGTCCATGCTGCGGCCTGCGCCGAAACATGCACGCTGGGCAGCGACATCGTCGGCCACTTCGTCCGCCAGCATACCTTGCTGCGTACAGCGCTGCGCTATAGTGACGGGCACGTGGAATTGCCCGACGGGCCGGGGCTAGGCGTAGAGATCGACCTAAAGGCCCTCCACCGCTATA
>DATLZJ010000399.1:0-2264 GCA_035574055.1 Caldilineaceae bacterium | reverse complement strand
GTAGCCGCCCACACCGCCAAAGATGGAGGTGCCGCCGATCACCGCCGCAGCGATTGACGGCAGCAGAAAGGCGTTGCCCAACTGCATATCAACCGAGCCATTGCGACCGCCCAGCAACATGCCGCCGATGGCGCCGAGCAGCCCTGCCAGCGCATAGGTCGCGATGCGCACCTGCCAGACGCGGACACCGGCCAAGCGAACAGCGACTTCGTTATCTCCAATCGCATAGATCAACCGCCCCCAGCCGGAGCGCCGCAGCAGCCACAGGAGGAAGGCGGCAATTGCTGCCCAAACCAGAACGCTGTAGGGAATGCGATTGCCAAAAAAGGAGCCGCCGCCGGCAAGCCGGATGAACTCCGCGACGCGCGTGGAGCCTTGCAGGATCGTCTGGCTCCAGGCTGTAAACAGGCCCAGGATGATCCCCGACGTGGCAAGCGTCATGATCAGCGGGTTCACCCGGAAGACCGCCACGCCGACCCCGTTGGCGCTGCCTAGAATTAGCCCGACGAGTAATCCCAGGGAGATGGCGACGGCGGCGCCCTGGGGCGACTGAGTCGCCGCCACATAGGCAGACGCGGTGGCGATCATGGTCAAGGAGAGGTCAATGCCGCCAGAGAGCAGCAGGATCGTCTGCGCGCCGGCCAAAATGCCCAACGGCGCTGCCTGCAAAAGCGTGCTACGAAGCCCGCCGGCTGAGAGATAGTTAGGCTCGACGATGCCTGTGACCAGGACGAGGATGGCAAGCACCACCAACAGCACCAGGGTTGGGTTTTCGGCCACCAGGGCGCGCACGCGGGCCACGCCAGCCACCGTCCCCTTCCGTGAGACTGCCTGTGCAGACACAGTCGGCTGGTTCATGAAGACCTCTCCTGGTACCAGGTCACCAATCCGCCGACCATCATCACCCCCGCAATCAACGCGCCCTGGATCACCTGGGCATTATTGGGGTTGATGCCCATCGCGCTCAAAATCGGGTTCAACATGATGAGGATGATCGCCGTCGCCACCACGCCCAGGACGGAGCCGACGCCGCCGGTGAGCGCGATCCCGCCCAGCACGATGGCGGCCACGCTGTTGAGCGTGGCGTTGGCGCCGACGCTAAAGCGCGGGTCGCCGGTGCCGGTGATCGCCAAGGTCGCCAGTCCGGCCAGCGCCGCCATCGCGCCGCCGACGGCATAGGCAATGATCTTCGCTCGTCGCACGTCAAGACCGGCAAGCCGGGCGGCAACGTTGCTGCTGCCAACCGCATAGAGCGCCAATCCGGTGTAAGTGTGCCTGGAAAAGAGGTAGACCGCCACCGCAGGCAGAATGATCATGACCACCGGCGCCAGATAAGTGCCGCCGACGCCTGCCTGGGAGCCGGTGAAGAGCCAGCGGAATTCCGGCGCTGTGCCGCCGCCCGGCGACGGCAACACCCACAGGGCTACCCCCGACCAGATGTAGCTTGTCGCCAACGTCACCACAATATCCGGCACGCCGGAGATGCTGATCAGGTAGCCTGTCCCGGCGTTCAGGGCGCTGAGGCCGGCGATGATGGCAAGGGCGATGAGCAGCACGACGCCAAACGGTTGATCTTGCATGAAGCGAGCCGCCACCACATTGCTGAGGAGCAAGAGCGGGCCGAGTGAGAGGTCAATCCCGCCGGCGATCACGATGATTGCCTGACCGATCGCCAGGTAGATCAGGGGAAGGCTGTTCTTGGTGATGGAAGCAATCTGAAAGGGGCCGAACGCCGGGATGAGGGTCGCGTACCACAAGACCAGCACGCCGAGCAGCAGCCACACCCCCAGCACCCAACTGTTACGCGCCAGCACGCGCCGCCACCAGGCCCTACGCCCGGCCCAACTTGCATCTGAAAGAGCAACACTGGTCACGCGGCAACCTCCAGTCCGTGAGCAGCCGTGAGTAGAGAGGATTCGGTGGCGCGAGCGGCATCCTGCTCATCCACGATGCGCCCGCCATGCAGGACCAACACCCGGTCACACACGAGCGGGATTTCGGCTAGCTCGCTCGTATAAAGGAGAATGGCCGCGCCATCCGCCGCCAATTCGCGCAGCAGCGCATAGATTTCATGTTTGGTCTTGATGTCAATGCCACGAGTCGGGTCGAAGCAGAGCAGCGTGTGAAACCCCGCGACCAGCCAGCGCCCGACCACCACCTTCTGCTGGTTTCCACCGGAAAGGCGCCGAGCTTGGGAGCCGGCCCGGGTATCAATGGACAAACGGCGGATCACCTCGCCGACGCGCTGCGGCTCGTCGGCCGGG
>DATLZJ010000398.1:0-10783 GCA_035574055.1 Caldilineaceae bacterium | reverse complement strand
CAGCACATCGGCCAGCAGCTCGACCATTGCCGGAAAGTCTTCGCTGAGGCTGGTGACGCCAAAGCCGGTGGTGTGATCGTCGGCGCCAACAGAGAGATTCGCGCCCACCCCCTCCACGGCTTCGTTGAGGGCGTCGAAGTCATAGTGGGCGCTGCCGCGCGTCGCCATTGCCGCGACAAAGGCCGCCAACCCTGCCTTCTCTGCCGGGTCGTGGACCGAGCCGGCGGGCAGATACCCGTCAATCACCGTCACCGGGGCGGCATGATTCTCGCGCACCAATACCACCAGACCGTTGTCCAGCGTCACGCGCGTGATATCCTCCGGGCCGGGCATGGCATGGCCCGGAATGGGCTGGGAACTCGGAGCGCGGGTGGGTGTCATCATAGCAACTTCCGGTGTGTCTTCGGGTCGCTCTCGCTGAGGTTGCTTGGATTGGGCAGATACCACCCGACGGTCTGCTTATCGGGGGCGAAGTAGGTCTGGGCCGCCCGTTGCACATCCTCCACCGTCACCGCCGTCAGCCGGTCCAGCCAGTGATCCAGCCAAGCCAGGCTGGCAACTACCTGGCTGAAGCCGAGCCAGTAGCCCTGGTGGGTGACGCTCTCGCGGCTGTAGGCGAACTGGGCCTTGGTCTGCTTGATGGCCTTCTCCAACTCCGCCGGGCGCACCTCGCCCTGCTGGAGCTTGGCGATCTCCTGCCAGATGACCGCCTCGATCCGGGCATGTTCGACGCCGGGGGCGAGGGTCACATAAAAGGAAAAGAGGTCGGGGTCAATGGAGGGACGGAAGCCGGTGCCCACGGCCACAGCCAGGTCGCTTTCCACCAGGGCGCGATAGAGGCGGCTGCTGCGGTTGTTGCCGCCGTCGCCAAAGAGTCCCATCCCCTTGGCTCCACTCAGCACGGCGTCCACAATGACCAGGGGGAAGAAGTCGGGGTGCTCGGCGGCGACGCCATGAAAGGCCTGGATATAATAGGCGGTCGGGTCGCTGCCGCGCAACAGAATGCGCCGCTCGGCCCGCTGCTCCGGCTCGACCAGCCTGACCGCGGGCGCCGGTGGGCCGGGCGGCAGCCCGCCGAAGTAATGCTCCAGCTTCTCCAGCATGGCCGGCGTCTGGAAATCGCCCACCACGACGGCCACCGCGTTGTTGGGCGTGTAATAGGTGCGATAGTGGCGATAGAGGTCGTCGCGGCCCATCCGCAACAGGTCAGTGCGCCAGCCGATGGTGGGATGGTGATAGCTGTGGACGCGGTAGGCGGCGGCCTGAACCTCCTCGCTCAAGAGCCAGAAATAGGAGTTCTCGGCCCCCTCCCGCTCGCTCAGGATCACCGTGCGCTCGGCCTCCACCTCGTCGGGGTCAAAGACGGCATAGGCCATGCGGTCGCTCTCAAACTCAAGCGCCAGGTCAATGCGCTCGGCGGGGAAAGTCTCGAAGTAGGTCGTCCAATCCTGGGAGGTCATGCCATTGGCCATGCCGCCGGCGCGGGCCACAGCCTTGTCGAACTCGCCGCGGGGAAAGCGGTCGGTGCCCTTGAAGAGCATATGCTCGACCCAGTGGCTCGCGCCGGTCATGCCGGGCAGCTCGTTGCGGCTGCCCACCCGGTAATAGAGCCAAAAGCTGGCGACGGGCGCGACATGGCTTTCCTTGAGCAGCACCTGGAGGCCGTTAGTTAGCTCAACCGTCTGTACGCCGTCGCTCGCGGCTCCGGCCCGGTCTAACGTCTGATGTTCGAGCGCCATTTGCCGTCACTGTCCATTCTGGTAATTGCCCTGATAATGGCCGCGCCCCACGCCGCGATAGGTAAAGCCCAGGGCGTGCATGGTCTGCGGCTCGTAGATGTTGCGCCCGTCTACCAGGATCGGTTGAGCCATGACCTGTTTGATGCGCTGGAGGTCGAGCTGTTTGAACTCGTTCCATTCGGTGCAGACAACCAGCGCGTCCATCCCCTCGGCCAACTCATAGGGGTCTTCCACCAGCCGCAGGCTGGGATTCTCGCGGGCCGCGTTCGCCATGGCCACCGGGTCATAGCCGGAGACCAATGCGCCCTCATACTGCAACATGCGGGCGATCTCCAGCGCCGGCGCATCGCGAATGTCGTCGGTGTTGGGCTTGAAGGCCAGCCCCAGCAGCCCGATCTTCCGGTCGGCCAGATGGCCGCCCAGCAGGCTGCGCAGTGTCCAGACTGCCCAGCGCCGGGCGTCCCGGTTGATGTCCATGACGGCGCGCAGCAGGGCCGGGTGGGACCCCTGGACCAACGCCATATGCTCCAACGCCTTCACGTCTTTGGGAAAGCATGAACCACCATACCCGAGTCCCGCGTTGAGGAAATGCGGGCCGATGCGCTTGTCGTAGCCCATGCCCACGGCGACCTCCTGGACATCGGCGCCCAGCTTTTCACAGATGGCCGCGATCTCGTTGATAAAGGCGATCTTGGTCGCCAAAAAGGCATTGCTGGCGTATTTGATCATCTCGGCGGTGCGCAAGTCGGTGATGACAATGCGCGTGCGCAGGGGCAGATGAAGCTGGGCCACCTTTTCCGCGGCGTCCCGATTCTTGCTGCCCAGCACCACCCGGTCCGGATTCATAAAGTCGTAGATGGCCGAGCCTTCGCGCATGAACTCCGGGCAGCTCACCACATCAAAGGGGATGGGGGTCCTTTGGCTGCGGCTGACGATGTCGGCCACCCAGTCGCCGGTGCCTACGGGCACGGTGCTTTTGTTGACGATGATGATCGGGTGGGTCATGGTCTGGGCAATGGACTCGGCGGCCATGCGCACGTAGCGCAGCTCGGCTTCGCCGTCTACGCCGCTGGGCGTGCCGACGCAGATAAAGATGAACTCAGTGTCGGCTAATGCCTCCTCATAGCTGGTGGTAAAGCGCAGCCGTCCCGCTTTGACATTGCGGGCGATCATCTCGCTCAGGCCCGGTTCATAGATTGGCGTCTGGCCGCGGCGCAACATCTCGATTTTCTCTTGGTCAATGTCAATACAAGTGACCTGGTTGCCCATATCGGCAAAGCAGGTGCCGGTGGTCAGACCCACATAGCCTGTGCCGGCGACGGCGATGGTTTTCATGTTGGGTACTCCTCTGCCAACCCTATTTGCCTGCGCGCCTTGGCGAAATCGTCCCAGCGCAGGTGTTCGCGCCAAAAGAAAAATGCCCCGACGGCTGTCACCGGAAGCCATAGGGCGGCGTGCAGTGTAAATGTGTAGCTGGCCGCCAGATCGCGGTCTACCCCGAAGGCGACCAACGTCTCGATGCCCGGCGTATCAAAGGTGCCGATGTAGCCCGGCGCCGAGGGAAGGGTGGTCGCCAGGTTGACCAGACCGTTCATGAGCATGAGCACGATAAAGCCGACCTGAAAGTCAAAGGCGTGCATCACAAACCAATACTTGACGGTCTCCAACAGCCAGATGACGATGCTGGTGGTGAAGATCATGAGCACATCGCTCCCCCGGCCCAGGCTGGCGAGGCCGGCCATAAACCGCGCATAGAGATCATCGGTGCGAATGCGGATGCGCTCCGGCAGGGCCAGGTCGGCGAAACGGGTGTAGGCGGCTGCCATGAGGCGCGGCTGGGCGGCCATCCAGATAAAGACCCCTGCCGCGCCGACCATCGAGACGGTCAGCACCACAACCAGGGCTTGGTAATTGGCCGGCATGGGCGCAAAAGGCAGCGCCAGAAAGACAAACAAGAGCATCACCAGCCCATCGAAAACACGCTCGATCAGCACTGTCGCCAGGCTGGAGCTGATGGCGATCTCCTCGCGCCGCCGCAGCACATAGGAGCGGATCACTTCGCCGGCGCGTAGGGGATAGATGTTGTTGCCAAAATAGCCGATACAGACCAGCGGAAAGAGCCGGGAGACGGGTACCGGCTTGAGGTGGCGCAAGGTGTAATGCCAGCGCCAGGCCCTAGCCCACAGCCCAACAAAGTAGACGGCAATGCCGGGAAGCAACCACCAATAATTGGCCGCGCGCAGCGCCCGGAGCACATCGGGTAGATGAAGACTGGGAAGGGTAATATAGATAAAGAAGGCGCTGATCGCAATGCCGACCAGCAGTTGTCCATAGCGTCTCAAGCGTGGTAAATACCCCTTGACCATCGTGATTGGGCGCAAGCATAACACAGGTCAAGGGAGCGGAACAAAAGGCGGTTGAAGGTGTGGGCGTGGTGGGTCCTAAGATGGACCGGGGCGACCTCTCTCGTCGCCCCGGTGACAAGGGGTTCGCAGACCGATGCGATTGACTGATGTTATTGACTGACGCTATTGTAGCCCGATGTCAGCAACGATGAACTGCCGGAACGGGCGCCAGCGGCGACCCGGCGGCATGGGGCCGTTGTCGGGTAACGGGACTAGGCGGGCTGCGGTGTCGCCAAGACGGCCGGCTCAACGGTCTCGCCCAGAATCTCTTCCATCGCCATAATGTGAGCGCAGACGCCGCGCAGTTGAGCTTCTTCACAATCACAGGTCCAGCGTCCGTCATCGTAGGTAACGTTGTGATTGGCATGCTCACCGTGTAGCTCCACCTCAAAGCGATGCACCCGCACGCGGCGGTCTCGTTCCTGGGCGTACTGGCGCGCCTTGATGATCCTGCTCGCAACCGAATCCATCATCGTGTCCTTTCTTTGGTTGAACCTAGGGTCCACTCCGAATGAACGTGCGTTGGGAAGCGTGATGGCAGGCCGATATTAAAGAAAACACCCAGGCGCATAGGCGTCCTGAGTGTTTATCCCGAAGGGTCTGCATCTATCAGTGCTTTGTCTGCAATCCGTAGCAGCCGGCAGAACACTTGCACTTAACCTCTCGCTCAACACGTATTGTTACACACTCACGTATTGTTTGTATTGATTTGTGCTCATCAACGAGCCAAAGACCGGCGCAGTTCCCACTGTTAACAAATTGATAGATTGTTAACAGGTTATCAATGGTTGGTTACTGATAGTATAGATGGTGGTTATCGGGATGTCAACTTCAATTCTGGGGCGCCCCTTGACTTTGCGTGGCAGCAGGGCAGCGTAGTACACTGCGGGCAGGAGTGACATGCACCCATTGCCACACTCACCCATGGTCACACCTACCCATGGTCACACTCCGGCGCGGTTGGGGGTGGCACAGACTTTGGAGAGCGCCATGAAGCTGGCACGACAGTTAGAAAAATTGGGGACGGAGACCGCCTTTGCCGTCTCCGGCGCGGCCGCGGCCTGGGCCGCGAAAGGGCACAAAGTTTATCCTTTCCATCTGGGCGATATGAACCTGCCCACGCCCCCCAATATCGTCGAGGCTGCCATGAAGGCCATTCGCGATGGCTATACCGGCTATTGCCCTGCCGCGGGCATTCCGGAGCTACGCGCTGTGCTGGCCGACGATGTGGGGCGCAAGCGGGGCGTGACCTATTCCGCCGAGAATGTCTCGGTCCAGCCCGGCGGTAAGCCAGTCATCGGCAAATTCATTGCGGCAGTGATGAACCCCGGCGATGAGGTGCTTTACCCCAACCCCGGCTACCCCATCTATGAGTCCCAGATCGAGTACCAGGGCGGTGTGGCCGTTCCCTACGGCTATATTGAGACGCCAGCGGGCTTTGTGTTGGACATGGACGCCATTCGCCGCGCCATCACCCCGCGCACGCGGGTCTTAATCTACAACAACTACCAAAACCCCACCGGCGCCCACTCGCCGCGTGAAGAGGTGGAGGCGCTGGCCGAGCTGGCCCTGGCCCACGATCTGTGGGTCCTGAGCGATGACGCCTACTACGAGATGCGCTACAGCGGCGAGCCGCTCTCCATTGTCAGCCTGCCGGGGATGCAGGAGCGCACCGTCATTCTCTACACCTGTTCCAAGCGTTTTGCCATGACCGGCTGGCGGCTGGGCGCGGCCATTGGCCCGCGCCCGGTTATTGATGCCATCAACAAGCTCAATACCAATGCCGAATCTTGTACGACTCACTTCATCCAGCGGGCGATGGTCGAGGCAATTCCAGGTGACGAGAGCGGCCCGCAGGCCATTCTGCGCGAATTGAAGGCCCGCCGCGATGCAGCCGTCGCCGGGCTGAACGCCATCGAGGGCATCTCCATTGCCCCGCCACAGAGCACCTTCTATCTTTTTCCCAATGTCACCCAGATCATGGCGCGTAAGGGCTTTACGGATGTCAACCAGCTCATGCAGGAGGCCCTGGTGAAGGCGGACGTCTCTTTCTGCACCCGCAAACACTTTGGCCGGCCTATCCCCGGCGAGACCGAGCATTACATCCGGCTGGCCTATTCAGGCATTGACGTGCCGATGATCCAAGAAGGGCTGGCCCGGCTTAAAGAAGTTTTTGAGGATTAGCATTCCAGACAGTAACCATCTATAATGCGGATGCGTATTATACGCAAAGCTCGTATCATAGCGTTCGTTGCATGACTTTATCAGGATGGTGTGGGCCACCCGTTGCCGGCCTGTTTCCCCTGATACCTGGCGCTTTACTCCCCATGCTCCCCAGGGCCATACCCCAACTCTGGTGTAGCAAGAGATATATCTGATAAATGTATCCGTCGCTGTACCCTGATCGGTGACGGGGCGCCATAACTGTGCTACCTTGGCTGGTGTGTACCTGTTGTCACGCAGGCCCAAGGCGCAGCGTACACCGTACATCTAATGCCAGTTAAGGCGCCAACCATCACTCCCCCGGATGCACCATACTCTCAAGCGGTTCGTCCCAAAGCACGATTATCAGGCTCATACTCACAATTGTGCTCATGGTGGTCACGATTGTAGGGGATAGCCTGGTTACCTTCGGCGTTGCCGTCTTGTGCCGGTCAAGCGGCGGCGTGTTCACTAGCCAGCGCGTAGGTGTGGCATCCTTGCCGCACGTGTGTCGCTTGTCTTGCCGAAGTCCTAGCCGTTGCGTTTGCCGTTGTGGAGGTTCGCTCTATGGGCCTGCGAAGTCATCTATGGACTGATCTGCTGGAGGATAGACAATGACTACATCCGTCTCACCCACCTCGATGTTTCACCGCCATCGCTTCTACCCCTATCACCGGCGTCTAGCGCCTGTCCTACTCGCTGCCCTCTGCTTCTGTCTCCTGCCGGGAGTGGTCGCCGCGCAGCTTGTGACGCCAGCCAGCCATATTGGCCCCGTCTGTCTTGCTATCGCCGATGAATTGGACCCTGGGCAAGGCGGCAGCGACCCTGACACGCTTGTCCAACTCGACCGCAACACCGGCCAGACGCAGATCATCGGACAGACCGGCACCACTAACATTGAGGATATGGCCTTTGGGCCGGGCCATCAACTCTATGCGGCGGATGGCGGCCAGCTTGGCATTGTCAACATTGCCACCGGCCAGTTCACGGCGCTTTCCCAACCTGCCGGCACAGGGAGCGGCAGCGAAGGCTCGATTGTCTTCAACAACTTTGACGGGCTAACTTACGTGCCCGACGAGCACATCTTCTATGCGACGCACCGGCGAGGATTGGCGAACGATCTGCTCGTTGCTCTCGACCCTGACACCGGCGCCCATATCCCTGACCACTTCGGGCCAGGGATAGATTATCTCGTCGTGCCCACGCTGCCCGATGAGCAAGGCGATCCTCTGCCCGATGTGGACGGCCTTGCCCGAGACCCAGTGACGGGCATCATCTATGCCGCGATCAATGACAGTGGCCGCAACGGTGTGCTGGCAACGCTCGATGTCACTACCGGGGTCCCGACCCGAATCGCCACCATGCGCTATCCGGTCCCCTACCCGCCGGCCCCTGCCCTGGCCGGGACGATCATTGACGACATCGAGGCCATCTCCTTTTTCAATGACGGACAACTCTATGCCAGCACCGGCGATAATGGGCCGGACCCGATTGACCTGAACAGCCTCTTCCAGATTGACACGGTCACAGGCGTCGGCGTGCGGATCGGCCGGTTCCCAGCGGGAACCAAAGACATTGAGGCGCTCGGCTGTCTTACCGCAGAGGCCCATATTGTGCTGAAGAAGTATACCAATGGGCCGGGCCAGCCCCCTGCCGACGCCGATACACCCACCGGCCCGCAGATTCCGGAAGGCGAGACCGTCACCTGGACCTATATCATCACCAACACCGGCTTGCTGACCCTCACCGATCTCTCCCTCGTGGATAACCAGATCGGCGGCATCGGTCCCGGCGGCCCGATCAACTGTCCGGCGGCCAATGATATCCTCGGCCCCGGTGAAAGCATCACCTGCACCGCTACCGGTGTGGCCCAGCCCGGCCAATATGCCAACATCGGAACGGTGACTGCGCTGACCGAACTAGGGCTTGTTGCGCCGCGCCAGACCGTGAGCGACACCGACCCCAGCCACTACTTCGGCGTCAGCCCCGGCATCGCCATCCGCAAATTCACCAACGGCCAGGATGCCAACGACCCCAACGGAAGCGATGTGCCGGTCATTGCGCCCAATGGCGCGATTACCTGGACCTATCGGGTGACCAACACCGGCTCCATCTCACTGACTACGAATGAGATCAGTGTCAGTGACGACCGCATTGGCCCCATCACCACGATCATTGACAAAGGCGACGGCGATGACTTCCTCGCCCCGGGTGAGGCGTGGACCTATGCGGCCACCGGCGTTGCCCTCGACCTGACAACAACCGACGCCATGACCCTGACCGTGCCCGGCTGCAACCCAACCGGGACGGGCACAACCCGGCCCACCTACGAGAACACCGGTATCGTGACGGCGCGCGAGCTGATCGCTGCGGACCCCAGCCATTACTGCAATCCCGTCGTCCCGCCAACGTCGCCTCTGACGGCCATCGGCGACCGCGCCTGGTTTGACACGAACCAGAATGGCTTGCAGGATGATGGCGAGGCCGGCGTCGCCAATGTCACGGTGAACCTCTACCGGGTGGGAACGGCGACACCCATCTCCACCACTACCACCAGCAGTGAAGGCATCTACATGTTTAGCCTGCTGCCGCTGGGGGACTACTTCGTAGAGTTTGTACCGCCCGCCAACCATACGTTTACAGTGGCGAACGCCCAGAATAACAGCCAGGATGCAGCGGACAGTGACGCCGCCGCGCCGGTCGTGGCGGTGGGGGTCAGCGACAACGGCATCAATGCATCGCTGGGCCAACCCCTGACCTATACCATCAGCTACACCAATACCTCCGCCAATGCCGGCGCGACAGGCGTGCTGATCCAGCTTACCGTGCCCACGGGCACAACGGCTGATTTGGCCGCCAGCTCGCCCGGCTGGAGTTGTGGCGCCATCCCGGCTGTTGGCGGGACCGCCTGCCAGTTGAGCGTTGGCGCAGTGGCCCCAGGCGCGACCGGCAACGTGCAGTTTGTGGTCGTATTGGGGACGGATGATGACGTTGTGCCGACCACCATCGAGCTGACCGCCGGCTTGGCCCACACGACGCCGGGACGCACCCATGTCACCACGCCGCCGGCAGAAAGCGCCGATCTGACGCTGGACGCAGGCTTCATTCAGGGCGAGCAGCGCCAGACGAGCCGGGTCGGCACGGTACGCCGGCCGGGCAATATTCCGACCAACCTGGATGAGACGGACCAGCCGGGACAGCCCAACCGTCTACGGCTGTATGCGCCGTTGATCGCGCGCTAGAATGGCATCTAGAATGGCATAAGGAGTGGCAGTAGGGGTATCCCTCGTGGGCGCCCCTACTGCCCATTGCCTGCTCCCTACCCCGCTTTCTACCTCGCTTCCCTATCTGCGCATCTGGTCTTGCACCCTACTGTTCCCTTATGCTGTCGGTATGCCCGAACAGGGCTGCCCGGTATGAGCCGCACGCCTGGAAAGGACAAGGCCAATGACCCTCCGCTTGGAGCCGGCGCGCGCATCCGGCGCGACCGGTGTGATGGTTCTTCTGCAAAGCCCAGAAATGGGAGACCGAGGATGAGCCTGCGTGGGTTGCCTACTGATCGAGCCATGCAGCCTGAAGATGAGCGGCCGGCGATTTTAGCGATCGGGACGGCGGTGCCCCAATATGGGGGGAAGCAGAGCGAGATCGGCGAATGGATGGCGGCCTCGTTTACCGACCGGCCCGGCCTGGCGCGCATGATCCGCACCCTCTGCGCCTATTCGGGCATTGAGACACGCCACTCCTGCACCCCCGATTATCTGCTGCCGCCCATCGAGTCGCGCTTGGCGCCCGGCGCCCCACCGGAACGCAGCCCCTCCACCCGCGAGCGGATGGCGATCTACGAGGAGGCGGCCCCGCCATTGGGCGCTGAGGCCGCACAGCGGGCGCTGGCCGTTTATGCGGAGAAGCATAGCGCCACCCCAGATGCTGCCGCCGCAGCAATAACACACCTGGTGGTCGTGAGCTGCACCGGCTTCTTTGCGCCCGGCCTGGACTTTGTGCTGGCCCACCGGCTGGGCTTGCCTGCCACGGTAGAGCGCACCCTGATCGGCTTCATGGGCTGTGCAGCCATGTTCAACGGGCTGCGCGCTGCCTATCAGACCGTCCGTTCCGACCCCGCGGCGCTGGTGTTGGTGGTCAGCGTAGAGCTGTGTACCCTTCATACCCAACCCAACCCCTTGCGCGACCACCTGATCGGGGCCTCGCTCTTTGCCGACGGCGCATCAGCTTGCATTGTGGGGATGCCGCAGGCGTGCTCCGGCGATTACTTTGCACTTGAACGTTTCTATACCTGCATGAAGCCCGGCACGGCTCAGGAGATGGCCTGGCAGATCGGCGACTATGGCTTTGACCTGCGCCTCTCGCCGCGCATACCGGACCACCTGGCCGAAGTGGCGCCGGCTGCGCTCTCGGCGCTCTTCGGCGATGAACCGCCGC
>DATLZJ010000397.1:0-2644 GCA_035574055.1 Caldilineaceae bacterium | reverse complement strand
GCGGTGAGCAGGCCCGTCCATTGTAACAGGCAGGCGTCCGGTCGGTCAAACCGCCGGGGCCAGCATTCCTGAACACGGCCGCGGCTCCATCGCAAACGCCGTCGCTATTACGTCGCCGGTGTAGCGACCGTCGCCGATCCGTTTGATAGGCTACTAGGGCAATGGTATAATCAATTACCCAGCGCGTGACGTGTGAATCTTCCCAAGTGTTGCTCGTCCATGTAGTATATAAGCGCATTGGCTAAGGGAGCCGTTGCCGGAGCGATACTGCCGGAAGCATTGCCGGTAGAGATTGCCGGATAGTATCGTAGAGTTGCTAAGGCAAATGTTGCCAGATCATTCGTAGACCCCCAAAAGGTGGACTCCTAATGGATATTGCACAGCTTGCTCAGATGGTGAACTGGTTGGACGAGGAGCATCGTCGCGACCGGGCCGAGATTGCCCGGCTGCAGCAGCGGCTCGAAGCGCAGTCGGCGGATATTATTGAGCAGGCGCGCCGCATCCAGGAGCTGGAGGGGCGCCTGGCGGGCACCCAAGCCCATTTGACCAAGTTTGGGCAGATCGAGCACGCCATCCAGAATACCAAGATGGAGTTGACTGCCCTCGTAGAACGTATCGAGGAGAGCCGGGTGCAGGGCGTCCGTGAGGCCGAACGGGCGCGGCTGGCCGACCGGGAGATGTTGAGCCGCGAGATTAGCGAGGTCCGCAAGGAACTGCCGCGCATTAGCCGGCTCGAAGAGGCCATTGACATTCGCGCCGTGGAGGACAACCGGCTCTCGGAGCTGATCATGGGCGTCCGCAACCAGATCGGCGCGCTTGCCAAGGAGATCGAGGAGCGCACCCGCCAGATTCCCTTCCTGGCCGAGCAACGGACCAGCGATACCAAACGCATCGCCCAGCTTCAGCAAGAGACGGTCGAGCTCTTCAAGCGCATTGAGGCCGTCTCCGGGCGGATTCCGGTGCTGGATGAAAGCATTCGCAAGACGGCCGCCGAGATTGAAAAGCTGCCGCCCATGGTAGATGGCCTGCGCGAGCAGCAGATCGCCTTTATGGAGAAGGTGCGCTCCACCATTGTGGACCGTGAGCAGATCATCAACCGCTGGCAGGAGACCATCGAGGAGCAGAAGACGCTGGTCAGCCAGGCATTTGAGCGGGTGCAGAACTTTCACCAGCAGATCGAGGTTGCCCGCCGCGCGGTGCATGAGATGCAGGAATTCAAGGACTTGATCTTGCGCGAGCAGAGCCAGGTGCAGGAGCTGCAACGGCTGGCCGAGGAGCGCATCCGCCGTGATATGGACGAGTTCCGCGAGGACTTTGAGAAGAAGCGGCGCAAGGCAGAGCTGCGCCAGGAGCACCTCTGGTCCGAGCAGGATAAGTACAACCGCGAGGTGGTCGAGCGTTTTCCGCCGCTGCTCCACGATCTGAAGGTGCATGAGGCGCTGATCCAGCACCTTTGGAAGCTTCAGGAGACCTATGGCAACTACTTCCTGGCGACGGCCCAATCATGGCTGGAGGGGATGCAGACGGCCGTGAAGACACGCGACGAGCGGCTGCGCCTAATTGAAGAGGAGTGGCAGCGCCAGCGCCGCAATGCCGAGTTGTACGCTAATCAGATCGGCGGTAGGCGCACCACCGGTATTGTCACCGGCGAATCCGGCGACGCCAAGAATGGAAATGGCCGCGGCTGACCCGCGCCCCGTTTGTCTCTCCTACCATGCGAGTTGTCGGCACCGCCGGCCATGTAGACCACGGCAAATCTACGCTGGTGCGGGCGCTGACGGGGATTGACCCGGACCGGCTCAAAGAAGAAAAACAGCGGGGCATGACGATTGATCTGGGCTTTGCCTGGATGGAGCTGCCCCTCGCGACCGGGCACGTCGAGCGCGTTGGCATCGTTGACGTGCCTGGTCATATTGATTTTATCAAGAACATGCTGGCTGGGGTCGGCGGCATTGACGCCGCCATCCTCGTGATCGCTGCCGATGAAGGCGTCATGCCCCAAACACGCGAGCACTTGGCGATCCTGGACCTGCTGGCTGTCCCTGCCGCGGTGGTGGCCCTGACCAAATGTGATGTGGTGGACGAGCCGGAGTGGCTGGACCTGGTGGAGCTGGACGTTGAGGCGCTGTTGCAGCCCACCCACTTTGCAGGCGCGCCGGTCGTGCGCGTGAGCGCGCTGCAAAGCGCAGGGCTGGATGCGCTGCGCGCGGCCTTAGGGCAGGTGCTGGCCCAGCTCGCGCCACGCCGCAACCGAGCGCGCCCGCGGCTCCCGATTGACCGCATTTTTACCTTGAGCGGCTTCGGCACCGTTGTCACCGGCACCCTTGCCGATGGCGCATTTGCGACCGGCGATGTGGTGGAAGTGCTGCCCGACCGGATCACGGCGCGCATCCGCGGGATTCAATCCCACAAGCAGGCCATTGAGCAGGCCGAGCCGGGGAGCCGGGCCGCGCTCAACTTGACGGGGGTGAGCGCCGGCCAGCTCCGGCGCGGGGATGTGGTCGCCAAACCGGGGACGCTGGCGCCAACGACCCTGATTGATGTCTCCTTTCGCCTGCTGCCGGACGCGCCGCGCCCGCTCGTCCATAACCTAGCGGTTGACTTCTTCTCCGGCGCGGCCGAGACTCCGGCGCGGGCGCGCCTG
>DATLZJ010000396.1:0-7698 GCA_035574055.1 Caldilineaceae bacterium | reverse complement strand
CTGGTCGAAGAATAAGGAAGGCCGTGGGCCGGCCTGGGCCAACTCGCTCTTCGAGGACAACGCTGAATTCGGCCTGGGCATGCGCTTGACGCTGGATAAGCAGACAGAGTTCGCTACGATGTTGCTCAATGAGCTGCGCGGCGTTGTTGGCGATGAGCTGGCCGATGCGTTGCTGGGGAACGAGCAGACGGACGCCGCGGCCATCGAGCGGCAGCGCCGCCTTGTGGCCGAGCTGAAGGAGAAATTGGCCGGCGTAGACGAGCCGCGGGCGCGCCAACTGTTGAGCCTGGCCGACATGCTGGTCAAGAAGAGCATCTGGATTGTGGGCGGCGACGGTTGGGCCTATGACATCGGCTTTGGCGGCCTCGATCACGTACTTGCCAGCGGGCGCAATGTCAACATTCTGGTGATGGATACGGATGTCTACTCCAATACCGGCGGGCAGGCGTCGAAGGCGACGCCGCTGGGCGCGGTGGCGAAGTTCGCTGCGGGCGGCAAGGCGACGCCGAAGAAGGACCTCGGCATGATGGCGATGAGCTATGGCAATGTCTATGTAGCACGTATCGCCATGGGCGCCAATGATCGCCAGACGCTGCAAACCTTCCTGGAGGCGGAGTCGTACCCCGGCCCGTCGCTGATCATCGCCTATAGCCATTGTATTGCCCACGGCATTGATATGGCCAAGGGGCTGGAGCAGCAGGCGCTGGCCGTGCAGTCCGGCTACTGGCCGCTCTACCGCTATGACCCGCGGCTCAAGGCGGAAGGCAAGAACCCGTTCCAACTCGACTCGAAGCCGCCGTCAATCCCGCTGAAGGAGTATGCCTACAACGAGAATCGCTATCGTGTGCTGGAGCAGGCAAATCCGGCTGCCGCAGCAATACTGATGGAGGAGGCGCAGGCGGCGGTCAACGAGCGTTGGCAACTCATCGAGGCGCAGGCCAAGCTGCTGGCGGCGCGCGCCGCCGAAGGCAACGGGAAGGAGTAGCATCATGGATCTGTCAACTACCTACCTTGGCCTCAGGCTAAAGCATCCGGTTGTGCCGTCTGCATCTCCGCTGTCTCAAACATTGGATGGGGTGCGCAGGTTGGAGGATGCCGGAGCGCCGGCCATTGTCCTGCCTTCGCTCTTTGAGGAGCAGATCGAGGGGGAAAGCCACCTGCTTGACCACTATCTCAGCTATGGCACGGAGAGCTATAGCGAGGCGTTAAGCTACTTCCCGGAGATGAGCCGCTATGCCGTTGGGCCGGAGAGATACCTGGAGTTGATCGGCAACGCCAAGCGGGCGGTGGACGTGCCCGTGATCGCCAGCCTGAACGGCGTCTCCACCGGCGGCTGGATCGAGTATGCACGGCTCATGCAAGAGGCAGGCGCCGACGCGCTTGAGCTGAACATCTATCTGGTTGCCGCCGATCTTCACCAGACAAGCGCGGCAGTGGAACAGATGTATCTGGACATTGTGCGCGCGGTCAAGACGGAGGTCTCAATCCCGGTATCGGTCAAGGTCGGCCCCTACTTCAGCTCGTTTGCCAACATGGCCCTACGCCTGGCCCAAGCGGGCGCCGACGGGCTGGTGGTCTTCAACCGCTTCTATCAGCCCGACCTGGACCTGGAGGAATTGCGGGTTGTGCCCAATTTGGTCTTGAGCAGTGTGCATGAGTTGCGCCTGCCCTTGCGCTGGGTGGCGATCCTGCATGGCCGCGTGCCGGTTGATCTGGCGATCACCAGCGGTGTGCATTCTCATGTCGAGGCGCTTAAAGGCATTATGGCCGGCGCTAAGGTGACCATGCTGGCCTCGGAGCTGTTGCGAAACGGCATGGGCCGTATCGGCGAGATCGTCGCTCAAATGCAACTCTGGATGGAGGAGCATGAGTATGAGTCGGTCGGCCAAATGTGGGGCAGCATGAGCCAGCAGAACGTGGCGGAGCCTGCCGCCTTCGAGCGCGCTAATTACATGAAGGTGCTGCAATCCTGGCGTCCCGACCCAACCGGCGCGCTCATGCGGTAAGACGCGCCGCTGAGGAAAGTTGAGGCGCTGCGGGGAATTTAAGCGGAAAATCAAGCTCGCCCACAGGCCCTGCCCAGGCGGGGCCTGTGGGCGGTATCGGCTGGGTTACCGATTCGTCTGAGCTTGGCCCTCGATGATCTGCTGCCCACTGCCCTGTTGGCTGCCGATCTGCTGGCCGCTGCTGCGCACGCTGATACGGCGCGGCTTGGCTTCCTCGCTCTTAGGCAAGGTCAAGGTTAGCACCCCGTTTTCATACTCTGCGCCGATCTGATCCGGCGCCACATTGTTGGGCAACGCGATGGTGCGCTGGAACTGGCCGAAGCGCCGCTCGCGGATGTGCCAGCGATCCCCTTCCTTCTCCTGTTCGGAGCGGGTCTCCCCACGGATTGTCAACATGTTGTTCTGCACACTAATGTCCAGGTCTTCCGGCTTTACGCCAGGAATCGAAGCGCGGACGGTGTAGGCCTCGTCGCTCTCGCTGAGGTCAACGGGTAGCCGTAACCATCCTCCCGATTCGCTTTCTCCCCAGCCGCCGAACGCCTCCGGCCAATCGCCGAGCATTCGATCCATTTGGTTGCGCAGCGCCATCATCTCCCGAAATGGGTCCCATCTTGTCAGCATTTTGTGCTCTCCTTCCAATACTGCGTAGACCAATACTGCAGGGATTACCGCATGAACTGTCTGCAGCGCCTCCCATAGGCTGATATTGCTCAGTATGACCTAGGGTTTTCGCAATTCCGCAATAGCCTTCGGTAGGCAGGTGCGGCATAGGCGGGTATATATCGCCGCCGCTCGAAGCCAGACTAGGTCTGTGTACCCCGTCCTACAGCATTGCCCAAAGAGCCGGTGCATACTGGACACCGGTTAAGGTAGATTGGAAGGGAGGTACACAATGCAGTTCAGGGATGGAGCGAGGGTCTACACGGCAGATGGCCGTGAGGTAGGCAGCGTGGATCGGGTGGTCATTGACCCGCGCACTGACAAGATCACTCATATTGTGGTGCGCAAAGGCTGGCTGTTCACCGAGGACAAGGTGATCCCAACCGATCTGGTGGAGACGGCGGTGGAGGATCAGGTCCAACTGCGCGGCGACATTGAAGACCTGGACGAACTGCCCAACTTTGAGGAAACGTACTATATTCCCCCTGAAGAGATGCCGGAGGGCAGCGCACGGGACGCCGGATACGCAGCCGGATATGCTCCGGCGCTCTACTGGTATCCACCGGTGGGGGCGGCCTGGCCCGGCTACTACACCGGCTATTATGGCTACCCGTTGACCCCCTACGTGACCCATACGGAACGGAATGTTCCTGAGGGTACTGTTGCGTTGAAGGAGGGGGCGGAGGTGATCAGCGCCGACGGCGAGCGTGTGGGCACGGTTGAAGAGGTCCTGACCAATCGTGACCTAAACCGGGCGACTCATCTGGTGATATCGGAAGGGTGGCTCTTTAAGGAGAAGCGGGTGATCCCGGTGGACTGGATCCGGGACATGAGCGAGGACAACATTCATTTGGCAGTCAAGGCAAGCGTGCTTGCGCGGGTGCCGGCCTACCAGCCGTAACCTCCTAAAGCCATGGGCGTGGCGGGGAAACCTGAAGCAACGCCTGGAGCAAATCGCCCTTCTGTGTGAAGGGCGATTTGCTGTGTGGCCGGAGGCGCGGTGGGGCTATTCGGTTGGAATCGGCTCATCCTTGGCAGCCTCCAGCCGAGATGGGTCGGGCGCACCCATGATGTTGTAGCCGCCGTCTACAAAGAGCACTTCGCCGGTGATGGCTGAAGCCCAGTCACTCAGGAGAAAGCGCGCGGCGTCGCCGATATTTTCCTGGGTGACATTGCCCAACGGGGCGACGGAGCCGACATAGTGCAGGCTGTTGCGGAAGCCGCTGACGCCAGAGGCGGCCAAGGTCTTGATGGGGCCAGCGCTGATGGCATTGACGCGAATGCGCTCCGGGCCAAAGTCCCAAGCCAGGTAGCGGACGGTCGCCTCCAGCGCTGCTTTGGCAACGCCCATGACATTGTAGTTGGGGGCTACTTTCTCCGCCCCGTAGTAGGTAAGGGTGAGAATGCTGCCGCCGTTGGGCATCAGCGGGCGCGCCTGGCGCGCTAGGGCGATCAGGCTGTAGCAACTCACATCCAGGGCGATGCGGAAGCCTTCGCGGCTGGTATTGGAGAAGCGACCGCCTAGCTCTTCCTTGGGGGCAAAGGCGACGGCATGGACGAGGAAATCTATGGAGCCAAGCTCGGATGCAGCTCGACTGAAGATGCGCTCGATGGCGGCGTCGTCGGTAACGTCACACTCGGCGACGAAGGGGCTGTTGACGCTTGCGGCCAACGGCTCTACCCGCTTTTTGAGCACTTCGCCGGCGTAGCTGAAGCCCAAGGTAGCGCCCTCTTCGTGAAGCGCCTGGGCGATGCCCCAGGCGATCGAGTTCTTGTTGGCGACGCCAAAGATCAACCCTTTTTTGCCAGCAAACAGACCCATGTGGTCTTCTCCTTTACTAGGAAAGTTTACGCCGAAAGCTATATAGCACTTCTCGTTGGTCGGCTCAATGGAATTGCCAGGAAGCCTGTTGCTCCCGCGCTTCTGCTGTAAAGTCAGTCGGTTGAGCGTCAGGCGAGCGCATGGAAATAGTGTATATTCAGGCGGCCTCTGCACTTTACAAGGTCCGGTTCCTATGTTACTATTCTCACCATGAACTGACCGTTCATTGCGGTGCGGCTTAGCCGCTATCGGGGGAACCGCAATGGACGGCAGTTCTTTTTTGGGCCTGGTTAGTCTGACAGCAGCCGCAGGAACCTCCGTTTGCCGGCCTGGAGCGTCCGCACGACGCCGGGCGCCGGCTGGACCAGGAAGTCCACCTCGCCGATGGTAGCGCCGTCGATCCGGACTCCGCCTTGCTGGATGAGGCGTCTCCCTTCACTCTTGCTGGTCACCAATTCCGCTTCATACAGTAGATCGACAATCGGGGTTGGCGCGCCGACGTGGAAGGCGGGCGCGTCGCTGGGCGCTGTGCCCTGATGCATCCGCGCTGCGTCGGCGGCGGCGCGGTCGGCCTCGGCGTCGCCGTGAAAGATGCTGACAATCTCCCAGGCAAGCCTGTGCTTCAGCTCACGCATTTCGAGTTTGCCCGATTCCACCTCGGCGAAAAGACGGTCAATCTCGGCAGACGACCAGCGCGTGACCAACTCGGCGTAGTTGCGCATGGCCGAGTCGGGGACATTGAGCACCTTGGTGAAGATCACGCCCGGCGGCTCATTGATGCCGATGTAGTTGCCGGTGGACTTGCTCATACGAAGAACGCCGTCGGTGCCGACCAGGATGCGCGTGGTGAGGATAACTTGGGGGGGCAGGCCAAAGCTTTCCATAAGCTTGCGTCCGGCCATCAAGTTGAAGAGTTGGTCGGTGCCGCCCACTTGGACATCGGTCTTGAGCGCCACGGCATCATAGCCTTGCATGAGCGCGTAGAAGAACTCATGGAGCCAAATGGGGTCGCCGGCCGCGTAGCGCTTGCTGAAATTCTCGCGCGCCAGGAACTGCTGGACTGTAAAGTTGCTGGCAAGCTGGATAACCTCGGCGAAGTTCAGCTCGCCTAGCCATTCGTGGTTATAGCGCACGGTCGTGCGCGTTGGGTCGAGAACAGCCCACGCCTGCTTGGCATAGGTGGCGGCCTTTTCGATGGCCTCGTCGAGGGTCTGTTGCTTGCGCACACTCTCTTTGTCGCTGGGGTCGCCGATGATGCCGGTGAAGGTGCCGATCAGAAAGGTGACATCGTGCCCTAGCTCCTGGAATTGGCGGAGCTTGCGCATGGTGATCGTGTGGCCGAGGTGCAGGTCCGGCGAGGAGGGGTCGTAGCCACAATAGACCTTCAGCGGGCGACCACTGTCGTAGCTTTCTTGAAGGCGCTGGCGTAGCTCGCGCTCCATGTTGGTGTACGTGAGTTGGTCGCCAAAGTCAACGCCGCGCATGAGGACCTGCATTTGCTCTTCGACAGGTGGAAAATTGGGCATATGGGCTACTCCAGTGGCCGGCAAGGGCGTCTTAGGGTTAGAAACGATTCCACCGGCTCGCGCCGCAAATGAAGAACGCGTGGCTCACAGGACCACGCGTTGGGCAAAGCCGGAACCTGACCTACTATGATACCTAAGGAGGCCAGCAGGGTCAATCCTTCAGCGGTCTCGCGCCTGGCTTTTCTCGACAAGTGGCCGTCCCTGCGGAGGGGCTATTCCACCGGCTCGGCGGCAATGACGCGCCCGGCATCGTTGACCTGCAAGCTCCACAGCGAGCCGACGGTACAGCGGGCATATTGGCCGGCGTCGCGGACGTCATAGACATACGTTTTGCCGCCGGCGGTGAAGATACACTGATAGCGCTCGCCGCGGTCGCCCTCGCGCTGGCGACCGGAGAGGCGGAGTGCGGGCCACTGGGGTGAGAAGCCGCTGCCTTCCTCGACAATTTGGTCAACGACGCGCCATTCATTGACGGTATATTCGCAGCGCTGCTCCACGATTTCGTACACGCAGTCCACTACCACCTCGGCAAAGCCGCTGCCCTGGTCAACGGCGTAGGGGGTGCCGCAGACTTCGCGCGCGCCGGGCGCCGGCTCCTCGACGACCTCGCGCACTTCTTCGGTGCAGGCGCCGAGAACGGCATCCCCGGGGATCTGGTCCAGCCAGCCGGTATATCGGACGGGGACCAAGCCTTGTACATCTATGGTACGTGTCCAGCGAGCATCAACCACTTCGCCGGTGGTTGCGGTGGTGCGCCCGCCGCTGAAGATGAGGAATGCGACGGTGATGAGGGCCAAAACGGCAAGACCTGCGCCGATCCAGAGGCAGCCACGGGAGGCCGGCTGCTTGGCCGCGTTGGGCGGCGCAACCGGTGTGGGGGCCGGTAGGGGCGCGCCGCAGTTGTTGCAGACCGTCCGGCCTGCCGGATTCATGGTGCCACAGGCAGGGCACTGGACGTCGGGGCGCTTGGCGCCAAAGCCTTGGACGATCTGGCCTGCCTGTCGCGCGGCAGCGCCGCTGAGATCGCCGCCACACTGCTTGCAGACTTTCGCGCCGGCCGGGTTACGCGCCCCACAGTAGGGACAGTGGATATCCGGCCCGGCTGTGGCCTGTTGAACGGTTTCCTGATCGGTGCGGATTTCCCCCTGAGCCGGCGCTTCAAACTGTACATCGTCCGGTTGGGGGGAGCCGCAATTCTGGCAAACACGACGGCTCCCCGGATTGCGGGTGCCGCACGTAGGACACTTCCACTCAAGCTCGACGTACCCCAGTGTCTTCTTGGCCATAGGCGGAGTGTAGTGGGGATTACAGTCTGCTGTCAAATTAGGCAGCCATTTGCGGCGACCGCAAGATGTTTTGCGTCCTGCCCTAGCGTATCAGTACAATGAGGGCCATGCCCAAACGACGCTGGTGGTTCAGCTCAAGAAAGCGGCCTGCCGGACCCACACCGCCGGGCGACGAAAGGTTCACCGCCGACTCCACGTTTGAGTGGGAATTTGAGCAGGAGGCTGCCGGCGCCTCCCCCTTGCCGCCCGCCCTCTATCGCCGTTCGCCAGCGCCAAGGGGTGCGGCCGGACCGGCAGGCGCGCCGCCAGTGGGGCGGGATGGCGCGCCTGCCGGCGGGGCGGGGCAACAGCGTGAACCGGTGAATGAGGCGCATACGGTCAACCCCTCGCCATTGGCC
>DATLZJ010000395.1:0-8816 GCA_035574055.1 Caldilineaceae bacterium | reverse complement strand
AAAAGTTATGGCGCCGGGCCAACGCCTCGGCATAGGCCGCCATCGCCGGGTCGGCCTTGGCCGGGTTGGCGAGATAGGCGCGCAGGTCGGCGGTGGTGGGGATGCGCTGGTCCCGCTGCTTGTCGCCGGTGTACTCGGCGAAGAAGGGCGCGGTCCAGAGGTGGCACGCCATCTGCAGCTTGGCCCAGCGCGGGTCGGCGCGCAATGCGGCATAGTGCGCCTCCTTGGCCGCCACCTGCTCCGGCGTTTCCTCCGGCTCGGCCAGAAAGGCGCGCCACTCGGCCAAGAGGCCGTCCCCCTCGCCCACCTCAAAGAGCGTGGCGGTCAAGCTCTCGCGCTCGCGGCGGTTGCGCTTCTTGAGCGCGCCGGCCGCCGCCCTGTCGTCGCCCGTCTTGGCGGCATAGGCGTCGTCGGGGATGCCGTCGGCCAGCGTCTCCAGCGCCAGCACACCGATGAGGCTGTTGCCGGGGCGGATGTGGGCGTCGAGGAAGCCCAGCGGCTTGCCCGGCTCCAGGCTCTCCATCCAGAGCGCCACCTTGCACAGCTCAACCGAGGTCTCGTTGGCATCCACGCCGTAGAGGCAGTAACGCACCACGTCGCGCAGGGCGGCGCGGACGGCGGCGGGTCCCGGCTCCTCGTCGCCGCTGCGGATGCGGGCCAGATGGCGCGCCAGCCGCCTGGCCGCGCCGATCAGCATATGGCCGGAGCCGGCGGCGTAGTCCAGCACCTTGATGCGCAGCAGGGCGCGCTCGGCCAACTGGCGCCGCCGCTCGGGGCTGCGGTCTGCGCCCTTGCGCCACTCGGCCTCGGCCTGGGCCAGCCGGTCCGCTGCCACCGGCTCCAGCGCCGAATTGAGCAGCTCGTTGACCAGCGCGGTCGGGGTATAGTAGCTGCCCGTGGTCTTGCGCTCGGAGCCGGCCGCGGCCAGCAGCCGGAACTCGCCTGTCTCGACCGTCAACTGCGGGTGCAGCTCCAGCAGCGACTCGTAGACGCTGCCCAGCTCCTCGGTGTCGAGGTTGCGGTAGTCTACGGGCCGGCGCACGTGATTCTCCACGGTGAAGCCCAGCGCGCGGATCGCGGCCAGCAGGTCCTGGTTCGCCAGCTCGGCCCCATCCAAATCGGGGGTGGCGCGGTCAGAGAAGAGATAGCTGCCCAAGGACGGCAGCCCCAAGGGCGGGTAGCCGCTGCGCAGCAGCACAAAGAGGCGGCGGAGCTGGCGATAGAGGTCAGGGTGCCGCCCGCCGCGGCTGACCTCGGCCAGCCGCCGGATGCGCGCCAGCGAGTAGAAGTCATGGTAGCGCGCCCGCGTGACGGCGTCGCTGCCGGGCAGCAACAGCAGGTCGCGGTCCTCGGCCACAAAGAGAAAAAGCAGCCGGTAGACCAGGCGGCGCACCTGCTGATAGTAGGCTTGGGCGCCCAGCTCGCCGGCGCGCAGGCAGGCGCGGAGCGCGCTGTTGGCGGGGTGGGTCAGAAAGCCGCTGCCCAACGCCTCAATGGCCTGCTCCACCCCCTGGCGCAGCGCATCCAGCGCCCGGGCGCCCTGCTCGGCGGCGAGCTGGGACCAGCGCTCCAGCCAGCAGTCGTAGCCGGTCGCGATGGGGGCAGCCCCGGCGCTCTTTGCATCATCGGCGTCATCCCCGCCGTCCTCAGCGTCGCCCTCGTCGCCCACTACGACCGCATCGCCGGCGGCGCGGCCGATGGCCTCCACCCGGCTTTGGTGGCAGACGAGCCAGAGCAGCGAGAACTCGGCGTACAGCTCGCCTTCCATGATGGCTTCCAAGTCGAACTCCACATAGGCGGCGCGGCTCAGGCTGGCATTGTCGCGCAGGAGGCGCAGGCGCAGCCCGTTGCTGATCAAGCCCCAGCGGTAGTCGGGCGAGCGGTTGAGCAGCTCCTGCATAAGGCTATGGGGGCTGCGCCGGGTGCGCCCCTCGGCGCGCCGGTCCAGCTCCTGGTCATAGCCGGCCAGGAGAAAGGGAACGCGCTCCCACAGGTGGCTGATGGGGTAGGACACGCCGTCCACCTCGACGCTGCGCACGGCGGGCAGCCGCCCGTAGCCCAGCACATCGAAGAGGACCAGCAGCCAACGCTCGCGGGTGAGGGTGACGGCGCTCTCCGGCTGCTTCTCGCGCTGCTCCACAAAAACGCGCCAGGCCTTCTGGCAGCGCGGCCAGGAGCGGCTGATGGCCTCATTGAGCCGCTCGCCGGAGAGGTGGTAATCCTCCGGCTGTAGGCCAGGGAGGCCCTCTCCCTCGGCGATGCGCTGGAGCACATCCATGGGCAACAGCCCGCCTTCGGTCTTGACGGCGGTAAAGGGTGAGCGAACGACAGTTTGCATACGTTATCTCACATCTGGCTTTCCTGCTGAAACCGGATTAGAGGCAGCCTCGGTATTGTCGGGGCTGCCACGGGCTGTTGAGCCGTTGCAGCCCGTGCGTGATGTGGGGTACACTATGGATAGACATGTGGGTAGACATGTGGGTAGACATGTGGACATGCATGTGGGTAGACCCGATAAGGTGACTGATGAAAACGATCCAGATGACGATTGACGAAACGCTATTGGCCGACGTAGACCGCGCGGTGGACGAGTTGGGCACCAACCGCTCAGCCTTCATCCGCGACGCCCTTCAAGCGGCGCTGCACCGCCACGCCATCGAAAAGCTCGAAGCCCGCCATGCCGCCGGCTATGCCGCCCAACCCATGACGCCGGAAGAGGAAGCCGATTGGACGAGCCTTCGCGCCTGGGGCGAGCCGTGAAACGCGGCGAGGTGCGCTGGGTCACGTTTCCTGGCCCCGACAAGCGGCGGCCGGTGGTGATCCTCACACGTGACTCGGCGCTGCGCTATCTGACCAGTGTCACGGTTGCGCCGGTCACCTCCACCGTGCGCGACATCCCTAGCCAAGTGCTGCTCACGCCTGAGGAGGATGGCGTGCCCAACGTCTGCGCCGTCAGCCTGGACAATGTACAGACGGTGCGCAAGGCGGAGATCGGTGCGCTGGTGACCACCCTGTCGCCAGCACGCCTGCGCGAGGTCGAGCGTGCGCTCTGCTTCGCCCTGGGCATGGACTGGCTCCTCCCCACTGAGAGATAGACTTGGCCTATATCACCGGCAGCAGGACATAGACCCCTAGCACATCGGGCGGGAGCTGCGGCTCCACCCGATGGCGCACGCCCGTCAGGCGCGCCGCCGCCCGCACCCCTTGGTGCGCGGCCAACAGCTCCTCGCCCCGGGCCAGCACCCGCTGGTCGAGATCGCGGCCCAGGTCGGGCAGCGCGGCGATGATGCGCTGTAGGAACTGAGTCGCCTGGCCCGGCGCGATGTTCTGGTCCGGCTCGGCCTGAAGCAGCGCCTCGGCCTCGTCCGGCGCCAGCCACTGTGGCGTGTGCGGCGCGCCCCGGAAGCCGGCCAGCTCGCTCTCCTCGGCCAGCAGCGAGAATTCCCGGTCGCCCTTGTGGGTGATGATGTGAAAGCGGTAGCGCAGCAGCAACAGTGTCGTCGTCTGGGTGACGGCGCGCGTGCGAATCGCCCCACAGCGCCGCGCCACCCCGTCGGCGGACGGGTCCAGCGCCGTATCGAGCACATAGGCGGCAAGGCCCGTGACGATGGGATGGGTGCGCGTCAGGTAAAGCGCGCCGCTGGGCACGGGCAGGGCAAAGCCCGCCATGAACTCGGCCTGGTCGCCTGCCGCGGCGCGCAGCGCGGCGTGGTTGGGCAGGCGCACCTCGATGACCTCGCCGCCCAGCGTCTGGCCGCGCTGCGCCACAAAGCCGCCGTGGCTCACCACCGTATCGCGGATGAAGCGCGCCACGTCCACACCGGCCCCAATTGCGGCGCGCACCGCCTGCCATTCGGCGGCTACCTCGGCCGGGTCAAGGGTGTGCTGCGCAAAGATCGTGCGCGAGCGCTTCTCCTTGTCGGTCACGTTGTCCCACTGGGTATTGAGCTGCTGGACCTGTCGCCCGAAATCGGCTGAGAAGTCGGCGAAGGAGAGCTGGCCTCCCTCGCTCCAGCGCTCGCCGCGCAGCATGAGACCCTCGATGATGGCCTGGACCACGTCATTGGTGTTCGCCGGCACCGGCACCGAGATGCCCAGAGAGCTGCGGATGGCCTAGTGCTTGCGCAAGAGAACCTGCAGCACGATGCCGTCAATGGGGTTGCGGCCATAGTAGGTGAGGGTGCGCACGGTGGGGCTGGGCTGGCCGTAGCGGTCGACGCGGCCCTCGCGCTGCTCGTGGCGGGTTGGGTTCCAGCTCAGGTCATAGTGCATGACCGCGTTGAAGTGCTCCTGGAGGTTGATGCCCTCGCTGAGACAGTCGGTGCAGACCAGCACCCGCTTGGGCTGCCTGCCCAGCTCCTGGACACGCTGCTCCCGCTCGGCGGGCGGCAGCGTGCCGGTCACGGCGGCGACGGCCACATCGCCAGGGAGGGCCTTACGCAGCTCCTCGGCCACATAGTCGGCGGTAGCGATGAAGCGGCAGAAGAGGATGGGCTGGTAGCCGTCGTCCAGCAACGCCTTGACCAGGCGCACGGCCTTGGCCAGCTTGGCGTCTTGCTGGGGGCCGTAGAGCTGCTGTGCCTGGGCGGCCAAGCGCAGCAGCCGGCGGCGACCGGCCTGGTCCTCCTCCGCTTCCTGGCCGCCGGGCGTCACGTCCATCACCTCGGCGGCGTCGGTATCCTCCAGGTCAAGCACCGTGCGCTCCCCCACGCGGTCCGCCTCCTCGACGCTCTCGGCCTCGGCCGTCGCCGAGCGGCTGCGCAGGGTGGCCGCGGCCGCGGCCGGGCTGCTGGCCAGGCTGCGCAGCAGAGCCAGGGCCGACCACCAGCGCACGCGCTGCACACGGCGGTCGCCGCTCTTGTCCAGCACCCGCTCCTGGGCATAGGCCAGCACCGCTTCAAAGAGCGCCCGGTAGGCGCGGGTCAGATCGTAAGTCTCCTCCGTCTCCTCGCGTGCGGGGAAGGGCGTGTCGGCATCTAGATAGCCGCGCACGTCGGCGCGGCGGCGCTGGATGAGATGGGCGGCCACCGCCCGCCGGGTGCGCTCCTGCTGTGGGCCGCTCAGGTCTTCGGGCAGCCGGTCAAACTCCGGGCGCAGCAGACCGAGCAGCGAGCGGAACGCGCCCTCGTCGCCGCTGTGGGGGGTGGCGGTGACCAGGATCAGATGGCGCGCCGGGTCCTCGCTCAACCGGCGCAGCAGTTGATGGCGCAGGTGGCGACCGCCGCGGTGGTCGGCGGAATAGGCGCAGGTGTGGGCCTCGTCTACGATCACCAGCTCCGGACAGGCGCGCACAAAGTCATCGCGCCGGCGGCTGGACTTGATGTAGTCGGTGGAGACCACCACAAAGGGGTGGAGGTCGAAGAGGGATTGGCCGGCGGCGGTGTGGCGCTCCAGCCGGTTGACCGTGCTGGGCAGCACCACCTCGGCCTCGATGTGGAACTTGTCGCGCAGCTCGTCCTGCCACTGCTCGGCCAGGTGGGGTGGGCAGAGCACGGCCAGCCGGCGCACCTCGCCCCGGTCCAGCAGCTCACGGGCGATAAGCAGCGCCTCAACGGTCTTGCCAATGCCCACATCGTCGGCGATGAGCAGGCGCACCGGGTCGAGCTTAAGGGCCATGAGCAGGGGAACGAGCTGGTAGGGGCGCGGCTCGACGGCGATGCGCCCAAAGGAGCGGAAAGGGCCGGCGCTGGAGCGAAAGCCCAGCCGCACGGCATCGCGCAGCAGCCGGCAGGAGCGAAAGTCGCCGGGCCGGCTGGGGTCGGGCGGGGCAAACGTCGCCGGCTCGACATCGTCCTGTTCGAGCGGCAGGTAGAGGCCGGCGCGCTCTTGGTCGCTGCCGCCCAGGGGGCGCAGCACCAGGAACTGCTCATCCGATTCGGGCAGCACCACCCACTCGCGCCCGCGCGCCTTGACGAGGGAACCAATGGCATAGGTCATAGGGGGAATGTACCTTCCTAGCAGTACGCCTTTCTAGGTGGAAGTGGGCAGCGGCCCAAAGATGTGAGAATGGGCGCGGCAGATGGCCTGCCAGTCGGCCGCATGGTGGAAGCGGATCACCTCCTGGCCCAGCTCAAAACGGAGGCACTCGTCAATCCGCCGGTCCTTGTCCTGGGTCAGGTCATGCACGGGGCCGTCCACAAAGATGACCGCATTCTGGTCCCGGTAGTAGAAGTCCACCCGGGTCTGGCAGCGCTCGAAGAGCGTCTGCGCCTCATCGGGCAGGCGCAGGTTGAGGCTGTCCACCAGCTCCAGCCATGCCCGCTCCAACTCGCTGTCGCACTGGGCCTTGAGCCGGCGCAGATGCTCGGCGCGGGTGAGGGCGGTCGGGCTGGCTTCCACCGTGCTGCGGGCCAACTGGAGGAGCAGGTCGCGCACCTGCAGCCGGTCCAGCAGCCGGTGGTCGGGCTGGTTGGCGTAGCTCATCAGGCAGTCGTAACAGGCGGCCTCGCACGCTTCGCGTGCGTCGGGCGCGCGGCGCAGGTCCTGGCCGGTCAGTGGGTCGAAGTGGCAAAGCGCCAGCGCCTGGCGGGCGACCTCGGCCATCGCCTCGCGGCGCTCGAACAATTGGCGCAGCACGCCCGCGCCGCCCTCGGCCGACTCATAGAGGAGGAGTTGGCGGCGCTCGTCGGGCGTGGGCAGCGGCTCGGCGGCCAGCTCGCTGTCCTCCAACTGGTAAAGCACCTGGATGGCGTTCTTGAGGGCCGGCTGCAGCGAGGCCATCTGCGCCTGGGAGAGCTTGACCTTCGGCTCGACCAACAGGCAGTTGCGCCGGTCTTCGACATAGGGCACCACCCGTAGCCGCGCGCCGCTCATGGGATCGTCCCGGTCATCCTCCACCGCCAGCTCGTTGCGCGCCCAGTAGCCGCGCTCGGTGTCGAGGATAAAGCCGTAGACCTCGGGGTTCCTGCGCCGCCGCCAGCCCAGGTTGATGCGCCAGAGGGTGGCGGCCTGGCCGTAGGTCAGGCGCAGCAGCTCCTGGCCCTCCCCATCAATCACGCGAGCCACCCGGGTCTGGGGCGTATGGTCCACCTGCCCAAAGCGCACACCGGTGCGCAGCTCATAGCCCATGCGCGTCCGCTCTTCCTCGTCCGAGTTGATGCGGTCGCGCCGGCGGGTTGCCACGTTCTGCATGCGCATGAGGGGCTGCAGCGCAGTGTCGAGGAAGGCATGGCACTGCTCGCAGCGGTCGGGGTTGGACTCGCCGGCGATGATCGGGTGTAGATAGCCACAGCGCGGGCAGAGCTTGGCTTCCCCCGTGGGCACGCCACCCTCGGTGGTCTCGTCCACCGGCAGGATGACCCGGTTGACGATGTAGCGCGAGCCTTCGTGGTAGATGATGCTGCGCGGCCCGAACTCGGCGATCGCCAAGAAGCGCGGCCGGTTGAGGTACTCGTCCTGGCCGCGGCGCGGGCTGCGGCCCTGAATATAGGCCGACAGGGGCAGGCGCGGGAAATTATAGCCCGGCAGGAAGCCCTCGCTGGCGAAGTAGCGATAGCTGTAGAAGTCCGACTGGAGCAGATTCTGGTTCTCGGTGAGCAGTTCCAACTGCGACTCGGCCTCGTCGCGCAGCCGGCGGGCCAGGGCCTTATCCTCGGACCGGCGCGAGGCGTCGCCGATGATGCGGTTTTGCACCTCACGCTGGCGCAGGGCCGAGCGGTAAAGGCTGCGCCAGCGCTCGCAGGCGCGGTCAAAGGTTTCGACGATATGGTCGAGCTGGCGCTGCACCCACTCCGGCGTATACCAGCCGGCCCCGGCCAGGTCGTCCTCGATGGTGGCAAAGATGCGGGCCAGCCGCGCCTTCGCCCGGTCGCGGGCGCTGGCCGATTCCAGATCGGCCCGCTTTTGGGGCAGGAGGGCCAACGTCGGCCGCTCGCCGGTCAGGTCCAGCAGGTCTTTGAGCGAGCGGCCCAGGCTCATCCCCGACTCGGTCAGCCAAACGGCGTAGACATGGGCGCGCAGCAGGTCTTCGTTGGCGAGGTCGAGGCGGGGTGGGGCCACCGCCCCGGCGACCATCTGGTCGGGCCGCTTGAAGAAGTATTGGTCGTGGGGGCTGCCGGTGGTGCAGTAGGTGAAGACCAGGGCTGGCTGGCCGCTGCGCCCGGCGCGGCCGCTGCGCTGGGCGTAGTTGGCCGGCGTCGGCGGCACATTGCGCAGGTTGACGGCGTTGAGCTGGGCGATATCCACCCCCAGCTCCATGGTGGGCGAGCAGTAGAGCACAGGAAGATCGGCGCTACGGAAGCGCTCCTCGCGCCGCTGGCGCTCGTCGCTTTGCACCTGGGCGGTGTGCTCGCGTGCCTCAAAGCCGTGGAGCGTGGAGGCGACGCCCCGGTAATAATCCACAAAGAAGGGGTTCACGCGCGGGCCTAGCCGTGACGGCTGGGGCACCCGGATCGGGTCATGGAACGGCTCCGTCCCGTCACCGGCCTTCCACACCAGACAGGAGGCGGGGACTTGGTAGCCGGGCACATCGTCTGGCCGTCCCGTGCCCTTGGCGTCGAGGACAACCTCGACCAGCCCGGCTTGGCGCAACACGGCAAAGAGGTCGCGGATCACGGTGGCAGTCTCGTCGAGCGACAGCCTCTGAGCCTGGTGGGGGAGCGTGCCGCTGCGCCGCAGGTAGATGCCAAAGCCGCCGCGCGCCGAGATGTAGAGGTTCTCACGGCTCTCGTTGCCGGTGGTCGAGCGGGGAAAGGCGATGGCGGCGCGCGCCATCACCTCGCCCTCGTCAATCGCCCACGGCTCGGTCAGCTTTTGACTGCTGCGCTGGCGGATCTGCTCCTGGTAGGTGGCGTCAAGATAGTCCACCTTGACGGCCA
>DATLZJ010000394.1:0-2574 GCA_035574055.1 Caldilineaceae bacterium | reverse complement strand
GGATGTAGATGAGGGCAGCCTAGGCGTGTACTACCTGGACGAGGGGGAGGGCCAGTGGAAGCCGCTCACCTGCCAGGTGGACACCGCCAACAACCAGGTGAGCTGCCAGGCCGACCACTTTACCGAGTTTGCCCTGGCCGGCGCTCAGACCGCTTCCCCGTCCGGCGACCAGTCGCTCTTCCTGCCGCTGGTGCCGTAAGCCGCTGGATCGCGGACACAGCGATCCAACAAACACGCCAGGAGCCGGGGGCGTACCTCCCGGCTCCTGGCATTTACCGATCATTTACCAATGCATCACATAACCGCCGTCCACATTGACCGTCTGCCCGGTCACATTCTCGGCCATATGCGAGGCCAGAAAAACCGCCATATGGGCAATGTCCTGCGGCGACTGCCAGCGCCCCAGCGGCACCAACCGCCTGATCTTCTCCATGGCCCAGGTGTCATAGTCCACCCGCTGCTCCGGCGGCAGATTTTTCATCTGCCCCTCCCATACGCCCTGGTTGAGCGGCGTCTTGACCATGCCGGGGCAGAGGGTGTTGACCCGCACATTGTAGGCGGCGAAGTCCTTGGCTGCACACTGGCTGAAGTTGATCAGGCCCGCCTTGGCCGCGCTGTAGGGCGGGTCCGTCTGGGAGCCGATCTGTCCCGCCACCGACGAGATAAAGAGAATGGTCCCGGAGCGGCGCTCGGTGAAGTTGCGCACAAAGGCATGGGCCGTGTTGACCGCGCCCAGCAGGTTGACCGCCACCACGCGCGGCCAGTCATCCGGCTCCAGATTCCAAAAGGGGAAGCCTCCCTTGCCCGACCCCATGCCCGCGGCGTAGACCAGGTGCTCCACTCCCCCCATTTGGCCGACGATCTGCTCCGCCGCCTGCTGCATCAGGGCATAGTCGGTCACGTCGGCCACAACGCCTAGCGTCGCCACCGTATACTGGCCGTTGATCTGCGCGGCGACCTCCTGCACCGTCGCCGCCCGGTCCACCAGCGCCACATGGGCGCCTTCGGCGGCGAATTCCTCGGCGATGGCCCGGCCGATGCCGCTCGCCCCACCGACGACTACTGCTACCTGCCCGTTTAAGCCCAGGTCCATGCTCTGCTGCGCCTCCCTATGGTCAAGGTCTTTGATGGTCTCTTATTGCGCTCGATATTGGGTGAGGAAACCCACCACCGCCGCCAGCCGCGCCGCCCGCAGCACCAGGGCCGTGGTTTTGCCGGCCCCAGCCACCGCATAGACCACCGCCGGCCCCCGGTTATGAGCCGCCACCGCCCGCTGCTCTGGCGTCAACTCACCTATCCAGGGTCAGACAACTCCAGAGAGTTCACCGCAAAGGCCGCCATCTATGCCCTCCGATGCTCTTCTAATCTTCTCTGCTCCTTTGCGTTCTTTGCGTCTCTGCGGTTTATTCTCTTACATACGTGGGAAGCGGAAGCGGATCGGCCAGCGGAAGCGCAGTTGTTGCCGCTTGGCGCGCATCTGCTCCGGCGTCAGCTCGATCTGGACCCGTCCCAAAATAAACCAAGAGAGCACGATCAATGCGCTGCCGGCGGCAAAGATCGCCGTCTCGCTCACCCCTACGGCCGTCAACGCCACGCCGATAAAGGGGGCAACAATGCCGCGCAGCCCGACCACCGTCGCCTGGATGGCTGCATACTCCACCACCTGATCCGGGTCGGCAAGCTGGATACAGGTATTGAGCAGCCCCAGGTCCACGCCTGCCGAGATAATCCCTTGGGCAATGAAGGCCGGCAGAAGCATCCAGCCCTCGGTTGCCCAGATATAGGAGAAGGGCACCAGGAAGCCGATCGCCAGGTTCAGGCGCAGCACCCACAGCCCGCCTCGCCTGTCTACGGCCTGGCCCCAATAGACAAAGCCTAGCAACCAGGCGATTGATTGCGCCGTGCCCAGCAGCCCCAGTTCCGTATAAGAGAGGTGCAGCCGGTCCACCTGGACAATCGGATAGAGCGCATAGCCGGCCAGCGCGCCCACCCCATAGACGGCGAAGGCCGTCAGGTGGATGGCGAAGTTGCGGTTGGAGAGCACTACAGCCCACAGGCTGCGCAGTGAGCGCGTCTGGCGGGGCGGCAAGGCGCCCTCATCCACCTCCAGCCGGTTGAAGAACCAGGTTGCCAGGATGCCCATCAGCGCGGCCAGCGGGAAGAGCACCTGGTAGCCCCAGTGGTCCAAGGCCCAGCCGGCCAGGGGCGTCACCAGCACTATCGCTGCGGTCATTCCCAGCCGCACCAGCGACATCGCCTGGCCGCGCACCCCTTCCGGGTAAATGGCCTGCATCATGCGGGTGTAGGCCGGCGACGGGAATGCTTCCAGCAGCCAGAAGATCGCCGTCACCAGCAACATCCACCATGCTTGGGTGATGACGGCAAAGAGCAGAAAGAGGCTGCGCGCCGCCAGCCAGCACCAGACGGCAAAGCTTTTGGTGCGCCGCCGGCGCATGAGAACGATACTAAAGGAGGTAAGGATCGAGCCGAGGTAGGTTTGGGCGGTATAGAGGGCCAGCAACTCCGACCCGGCCCCCAGCCGGCGCAGAACCACCGGCACAAATTGGATGGCGG
>DATLZJ010000393.1:0-4546 GCA_035574055.1 Caldilineaceae bacterium | reverse complement strand
CCAATGGGAAGCCGGGGTCCACATAGGGCACCACCGCAGGATGGCGGCCACAGACCACAATCCCATCAGGGAACAGATGGCGCAGGAACGGCTCCGCTCCCAACCGGCTGCAGAGGATCTGATTGATCGAGACCGCGTGGGTATGAGCGACCCAGCGAGCGCCCGCTTCGTGCAGACAGAGGGCGTGGAGGAAGGTCTCCACCGATGGGCGGCGCTGCCGGGGGTCCACCAGCGCATCGGTTAAGGCGCGGGCGACCTCTTGGTCGTCCATGTGGTCGCGGTCCAGCAGTTCGATCACCGCATCGGTGCGGACGCGGCTAAAGCCCTGCTCGGTGATCGTGCCGAGTTGGCTGCCCGACGCCTTGACCCAAAAGGTGCCGTCGTCACAGGCCGCGCTGGTGTTGCCCTCGCCCAAGATGGCAAGTTGGCGCTCCTCACGACCTAGCTCATGGGACAACCAGAGCAGTTGTTCGAGTATCGTGTCCATTCGATAACCGTCCCTATCATTTCTCAACTCAACCATTGCGCCAGGTCGGGGCGACCGGCGGCGCACCAGGCTGCCAACCGCTGGCGCCCCTGCTCGATCAGCGCCAGGATGGCAGCTACCTCGCTTGGATCAGGTTGCGCCGGTTGCCAGAGGGCAGGCAGAAGGTCCGCCGGCTCGGCCCGTGGGTCCAGCACAGAGAGCGCCGCCGCCGCTCCCACGGCATAGCGCCGCGGCGTGATGCCATAGGCCAGCGCCAGGCGCATCGCCCCTACCAGCCGGTCATCCCAGGCCAATTTGCGCGCCGGGTCCCGGCCCACCCGTGCAACCGTATCGCGCAGGAAGGGATTGACCATCCGCGCCAGCAGGTCGTCCGCGGCCTGGGCAAAGCCTGCTGCCGTGAAAAAGGGATCGCCCACCCCGCCATACTTGCGCAACAACGCCCCGCCCGACTCCTCGATCAGTGCGCCGCGCAGAAAGGCCAATGCGCCCGGCGCTTGGGCCAGCTCGGCTAACGTCTCCACGCCCAACATCGCCCCCAGATAGGCGGCAAGGGCGTGGACCGCATTGTGGCCGTAGAGCTTGGCCTCCTCAAAGGGGTAGAGGTCCTCCTTTTCTTCAAAGACCCGGAGACCGCGCACAAAGCCGTCATCCGGCGCGAAGTCGATCCGCGCGATCAGAATGTGGTTGAATGCCTCCACCAGAAAGGCCCGGTCGCCGTCCGGCGTCACCGGCGCCAGGTCGCCGGGCGGCTGCGCGACGCCACTCATCTTGGCGATGACCGTATCCACAAAGCGCACATGGGCATCCACCGCTGCCCGCTCGCCCTCTGGAATCTCGTCCAAAACGGCTTGCCTGAGGAGCGCAGCGGCGCGCGGGTGGTTCTCCGCGGCATAGACTACCGCGGCCGGCCCGCCGCTCGCCAGCTTACGCCGGAATCCCGCGGCCAGGATGCGGTGCAGGCTAGCCGGACCCGGCTCGGTGTAGTAACGCACGCTTGGCACCGCCGTGGCGATCTCTTGGGCCGCGGCGACTGCCGCGATCAAGCGGTCGCGGTCGGCCTGCACCGCAGGGTTCTCGACGGCAATGGGGCCGACCGTCACCACCTCGCGGCGGTCGGGATGGGCGACGTTGACTTGGTAGACCCCTCCCGCCCGGCGCAGCGCAGCGACCAGCGCCGGCGCAACCTCGGCCACCACCAGCCGGTCAAACGCGCCGCTCTGTTGAGCTTCCAGACAAAAGAGGCCCGCCTGGATGGGGCCAAAGCCGAAGCCCACCAAGGTCCTGTCGCCGGCTCCACTGCCGCGGGCGCTCATGGTCAGCGCATCTCCTGCCCGCCGGTCACATTAATGGCCTGGCCGGTCATGTAGGACGCCTGGTCCGAGGCGAGAAAGACCACCACATTGGTGACATCTTGATAGGTGGCGCCGCGCTTCATAGGCACCTGCTCGATGTAGCGTTGGCGCACCTCTTCTTCGCTGATCCCCAGGCGCGCCGCGTACTGGCCATAGAGCGACTCCACCCAAAGGGGTGAGTCGAGCAGATTGCCGGGACAGACGGCGTTGACGCGTACCCCGAATTCGGCCAGCTCCAGGGCAATGCTCTGGGTCAGGCCGATGCCGCCAAACTTGCTGGCCGCATAGGCCGAGTTCTTATAGCTTCCCTTCTTGCCCGATTTGGAGTTGATCTGGATGATGACGCCGCTGCGCTGCTCCTTCATCACGCGGGCGGCGTGCTTGGCGCAGAGGAAATAGCCGGTCAAGTTGACCTCGATCACCTTGCGCCATTTCGCCAGGTCAAACTCCTCGACTGGGCCGGACAGGACGATGCCCGCATTGGCGACCATGATGTCCAGCCGGCCAAAGTGCTCGACCGTGCGCCGGACCATCGCCTCGACCTGATCCTCCTGGGTCACGTCCACGGCGAGCGCCAGAGTGCGGCGCCCCGTCGCGGCGGCCACATCGGCGGCGGTGCGCTGTGCGCCCTCCAGATTCAAGTCGGCCACGACCACATGCGCGCCCTCGTCGGCCAGGCGGCGCACAATGGCCGCGCCCAACCCCTGGGCGGCGCCGGTGACAATCGCGATCTGGTCAAGGAGTGGTTGACTGTTCATGGCTCTCAGAACCACCATGATCTGAATCGTAATGATCAGAATCGCAATGACTAGAAGCGCAGTCAGAGAAGCAGGCGCAACAGCTCTTCTTCGGCCTCCACCGTCCAGTTCCCATCCTCGTCAAGCTTGGCGTAGACGCTCGGCAACCGCTCCTGTAGCTCGTCCAGGGTCGTCAACGGCAACGGCTTGCTCAGATTGGGGAAGATGACCACCTTGCCGGGGAAGCGCCCCTCGGCGACTGCGCGCAACCCCTCGGCCACCCCCTCCAACCCGGCTACCGCGGCCACCGACTTGTTGGTGGAAAGCACGCGGCGCTCGGTCAGGTCGAGCATGTGGGCCAGGTCCTCAATCGAGGAGCCGCTGGTGCCGGTATAGCGCACGCCGCGGCGCACGATGGCGTTCATATCAAAGTGGGCTTGGGTGCCGCGCGGCAGACCGGCAAAGACATTCATCACACCGCCATCGGCCAGGTGGGGCATCGCCATCTCGATGGCCGGCACGCTGGGGGCCATGACGGCAATATCATCGTAGCCACGGCCGCCGCTCTCGGCGCGCAGCCGGGCGCTCAACGCGGCCTCGTCCGGGAAGCTCTCCTGCGAAAAGCAGGCCAGTTCCACCCCTGCCGCCTGGGCAGGGGCCGTAAACTTCTCCTCGACAGCCCGGAGGCGCGCGAGGTGCAGATTGGTCGCCACGATCTTGCGCGGGCGTCCCTCGATCTCCAGGGCACGCTGGAGGTGCATATGGCCCATTGGCCCGCCTGCGCCCAGAATCCAGGTGAGGCCGCCGGGCCGTAGCTGGGTGCGGATCGGCGCATAGGCCGCCGAAAGGTCAGCGCCGGTCGCGCCGAGTACGGCAAGGTGGTCGTAGTGCAGCCGGCCAATGTCCAGTTGAACCGGGCGGGGGACTTCCTGATCGGTGACGACAGCAAAGACGCCGCCCTTTGCCAGCCGCGGGAAGGCGCGCTCGATCAGGTTGGGGTCGGCGCTGAGGACCACGATATCGTCGTACCGGATATCGGAGCTATCGGCGATGAGGGTGACGCCGGCCTCCTCGGCCCAGGAGCGCACCTCATCGGCAAAGGCTTCGTCGCCCAGGTCCAGCGCCAACCGCTCCGGTCGCCACTCCTGGGCGCGGCCCAGGCTCATGCCGCGCCCGTCGCCCACCAGCCAGACGGTCCCGCCCGGCTTCCAGGTCGTGCGATAGGTCACAGTGTAAGAAGCTTCGACGCAGGCCCACGGCTCGTTGAGCGCGGCTTCGGCATAGCCGGTGGTAGGCCGGACGCGCAACAGATAATTGCCGCCGTCGCCGTTGAGCACCCGCTGGTCAATCACGTTGTACTGGGAAAAGCCGCCCTGGATCTCATAGCCGTAGGCATAGCCCACGCCGCCCACGTAGATGTCCGCCTGGACGATAAAGCGGTCGCCGACCTTGTACTGGTCGCGCAGGTTTTCACCCACCCCGACGACGGTCAGGCTGACCTCATGGCCGAGCACTACCGGCTCTTGGCTCATATCCCGGTAGATGCGCGGGTGGCTCTGGCCGGCGCGGATCACCTTGATGTCCGAGAAGCAGATGCCGGTCGCGTCGTGGCGCACCAGAAGCTCGTTCGGGCCATAGCTGGGCATTGGGACCTCAATCATCTTGCCGTCGCGGCCCAAATTCTCGAACCCTGCCCCATAGAGAGGCCAGAGACGGTTGTGCTCCGGCAGAGGCGTTTTGGCCTCTTTATATTCGGCCAATTTATCGGTCATTGGTGGTTATCCTCTCTCAGGACTGCCCGCCCCCACATGCGCCAGCGCCTGCTCCGGCGTCATGCCCTCCGTCACACCGGCCAGCAGCTCTTCCGCCGCGCGGCCGGGCGGCACAGCCCGCCCCATGCGCGTATAGAAATGGTTACGGGCGCGGCGGGTCGGCAGGTGCGCCTTCGCCCACTCGCTTTGATAGCCTAG
>DATLZJ010000392.1:0-7477 GCA_035574055.1 Caldilineaceae bacterium | reverse complement strand
CCGCATCGGCCTCTCCCACGCCATCAACCGCCAGGAATTGCTCGATGTGGTCTATCTGTCGCAGGGGACGCCCGCGCAGACCGCGCCCCGTCCTGAATCCAAGTACTACCACGAACGGCTGGCGACCCAATACCTGGAGTACAACCCCGACTTGGCGAATGAGTACCTGGACAAAGCCTATCCTGAGAAGGACAGCGAAGGCTTCCGCCTGGGACCGGACGGCAAGCGCATCTCTTTGATCTTCGAGATTGACAGTGGCCGCACCACCTTTATTGACAATATGGAGCTGATCAAGAAGTGGTGGGCCGATGTGGGTGTCGAGATGACGGTCAAGACGATGGACCGTGCGCTGTGGGAGCAACGGGTGCGCGAGACTGACTTCGAGTTCCACGCCAGTTGCCATATCTTTGGCGGTGGGGCCGGCGACGCGGTCATCCTGGACCCGCGCTACTGGTTCCCGTTCAGCACCGGCAACTCCTTCTGGGCCAAGGCGTGGGCCTACTGGTATGTGGACCCGGAAAGTCCTTTGGCCGAGGAGCCGCCCGCCGAGGTGAAGCGCCAGATGGAGTTGTACGACCAGATTCGCGAGACCGCAGACGATGCCAAGCAGCAGGAGCTACTGCGCGAGATCCTGGACATTCAGGCCGATCTTTTCCCCATCATCGGCATCGCCTATGACGGCAACTTCTACGGCATCGCCTCCAACCAGCTCAGGAACGCGCCGGCCTCGCTGCCTAGCTCGTGGGACTACCCGACGCCCGCGCCGTCGAACCCGTGCACATGGTATCTGGTCTAGTGACCGATCCGGCGAAGCGGCGCGAGCATGGCCGTCTTGGTCATTATGCCCGCGCATGAGCCGCCGGCTCCATACAGGCCGCCCCTGGTGGGGGCCTGTATGGAGCCGAGGAGACATTTGACTACCTAAAATTATGCTGCCTCGAATTTCGCTGCCGAGGGATTATGCCGAGCCATCTATTACCAACGTTTCCATATGGCGCTGTTTACTTCCGCAAATCGAACCCACCCCGCGCCGACTGGGAGCGCGACTACCGCACCGCCGCCGAAGACGGCATGAACAGCTTCCGCCACTGGTTCATGTGGTCTGCCATCGAGATCGCCCCCGGCGAGTATGACTGGGAAGAATACGACCAGCAGCTTGACCTCGCGGCGGCCAACGGCATGAAGACGATCATCGCCGAGATGATCACCGCCGCGCCGGAGTGGGCCTATCGCCGCTATGCCCATGCCCGTTATCAAACGCGGGACGGCCAGCCCGTCCATCCCCAGATCAGCGGCAGCGCCGCGGTCGGGGGCTTCCCCGGTCTCTGCCTGGACAATGACGACTACAGAGCTTTGGCCGAAGGCTTTCTCATCGCGCTGGCGACCCGCTACAAGGGGCATCCTGGGCTAGGGGGGTATGACATTTGGAACGAGTGCAACATCCCCCCCCATGTCTGCTATTGCCCAGCCACCCAGGAAAAGTTCCGCCAATGGCTGCGGGAGAAGTATGGCGACCTGCGCACGTTGGGCAAGGCCTGGCGGCGCTATAGCTTTGCTGAGTGGGAAGATGTCACCCCGCCTTACACGCTTGGCCCCTACCCCGACACACTGGATTGGCTGCAATTTCGCATTGACAATGCCCATGCTCAGATGCGCTGGCGCGCCCAAACCATCCGCAAGGTAGATGACGCGTGCGCCATCACAGCCCACGGTCTTGCCATGAGCCTGGCGCGACTGCCCCAAGCCGCCACCGACGACTGGCGCGCCGCCGCCGAGGTGGAAAGCTACGGCGTGACCTGGGGGTCCTCTCGCCACGGAGATGAACCCTGGAAACAGATGCAGGCGTTCGATCTCATCCGCGCCAGCAGCCGCGGCAAACCCTTCTGGCACGCTGAAACCTATGCCGGACCGCTCTGGATGCAGCCCCAGGTCTTGAACAAACCGCGCGATGAGGGCCGCATCGCCAAGCCGGAGGACATTCGCTATTGGGACTTGGTCAGCTACATGGCCGGCGCGACGGGTATGTTCTATCTGCGCTGGCGGCCCCTGCTCGATGGTCCTCTCTTTGGCGCGTTTGGCGCCTATGGCATGGACGGCTCGCGCACGCCTCGCTCCGAAATGGTGAGCCGGGTGGGCAAGTGGGCCACCGCGCCGGAACAGCAGCGCCTCTGGCAGTCGCGGCCCGTGCGTGGGGAAGTGGGCATTGTCGTGGCGCCCGAAACCCAGCTCTTTCTTTTTGCCCAGCAAGGCAGCACCGAGTTTTACACCCATTCCACCCAAGGCGCCTACCGGGGCTTCTGGGAGAACAACATCCAGGCCGATTGGGTGCATATTGACGATGTCAACCCGCATGCGCCATTGACCTATTCACTGCTCTATCTCCCTGTGCCGGTGATGTTGAGCCAGGCGACGGCGCAGAAGCTGGCCGCCTGGGTGGCCGCCGGCGGCACGCTGGTCGTTGAGGGCTGTCCCGCCTACTTCGGCGACGCCGGCCATGTGGGGGTTGTGCAGCCCAACTATGGCCTCGACGAGGTCTTGGGCGCGCGCGAAAGCTATGTGGAGTTTACGCCCGATCTCTTGACCGATCTGCGGCTGACCGTCCAGGGCTACCCGCTTTGGGGCGGAATCTTCCAGCAGGCCTATCGCCCGACCACCGGCAAAGCGGCAGGGTGGTATGCGGACGGGCAGGTGGCTGCGGTGGAGAACCGCTATGGGAAAGGCCGCACGCTGCTCATCGGCACCATGATCGGGGCCGGGCATGTGGCCCACCCTGGCAATGCCACCACGCCGGCCTTGGCGACGCCTTTCTTTGCCGCGCTGCTGAAGTGGGCCGGCATCGCCCAACATGTGACCAGCAGTGATGCCCGCGTTAAGGCGCGGCTGCACAACGGCGAGGGAGGCCGCTATCTCTGGATCGCCAACCCGACGCGACAGCCGGTGCCGGTGCGCTTGACCGTGGGGCAGGCGTGGGGTCCGTTCACATCGGCGCGCACCCTCTGGGGAGCCGAGGCGACCTGTTGCGATGCGACCGTTGAGCTGACCGCCCCCGCGCGCGATGTGACCGTGCTGGAATTGAGCTAGCGCCGTAGACCGTACCTTTGGCGAGCTTGATGGATTTGCCAGGTGTACCAGATGAATCAACGACTTGAGGAGCGACAGGTGATTGCAGCGCCGCCCAAAGAGAACTGGTTTGACCGCCCGATGCGTTGGGCGCAACTAACCTTGACCGAGACCAACCCGGCTGAATATGATGTCAATTTCTGGCTCGACTTCTTCAAACAGGCCCAATGTGATGCGGCCTGTCTCAGCGCCGGGGGCTGCGTGGCCTACTATCCCACCCAGATCCCCTTGCACTTTCGCAGCCCGTGGCTGGGCGACCGCGACGCCTTTGGCGAGCTGTATGAGGGCTGCCGCCGGTTGGGCATGAATGTCATCGCTCGCACCGATCCCCACGCAGTCCATCAAGAGGTCTTCGACGCACACCCCGACTGGATCATGGTGGGGCCGGACGGCCAGCCGGTGCGCCATTGGGCCGACCCAGACCTATGGGTGACCTGCGCCCTGGGGCCTTACAACTTTGAGTTCATGACCGAGGTGCATCGCGAAATCATGCAGATGTATCCGGTGGATGGCATCTTCTCCAACCGCTGGACAGGGCATGGCATCTGTTACTGTGAGCATTGCCAACACAACTTCAAAAAGGCGACCGGCTACGACCTGCCCCACACGACCGAGGCGCTGGCGCCGATGCGCTTGCAGCATAACCGCCATGACCCTGCGTTCAAAGCCTATCTGCAATGGCGGCAAGACCGGCTGTTTGAGTTGTGGGATGTGTGGGATTGCGAGATCCGCGCCATCCAGCCCCATGCGCGCTATATCCCCAACTCTGGCGGGGCGCATGGCCTGCTCGATATGAAGCGCATCGGCGAAAAGGCAGAAATCCTCTTCGCCGACCGGCAGGCGCGGCGCGGCCTGCAACCTATCTGGTCCAATGGCCGCAACGGCAAAGAGTTCCGCTCGACTTTGGGGCGCAAGCCCATCGGCGGCATCTTCAGCATGGGCGTCGAAGAGCGTTACCGCTGGAAAGATTCGATCCAGAACCCCGCCGAAGTTCGCATGTTTGTAGCGGATGGCGTCGCCAACGGGCTGCGTCCCTGGTTCACCAAGTTCGGCGGCATGATCTATGACCCGCGCTGGCTCCAGCCCGTGGCGGAGATGTACCGGCTCTACGCGCAATGGGAGCCTTATCTGCGCAACGAGGCGCCGCTGGCGCGCGTCGCTCTGGTCTACTCACAGCAGACCTGGCACTACTATGGCGGCGAGCGCGCCGTTGAGACCGTTGACGACCACCTCAAAGGCTTTTACCATGCGCTCATCGAGGCGCGCATCCCCTTTGAGATGGTGCATGACGGCTTGCTGGACGCCGAGCACATTCAGCAATTCAAGACGCTCATCCTGCCCAACGTCGCCGCCCTTTCCGACCAGCAGTGCCAGCAGTTGCGAGAGTTTGTACAGCGAGGGGGCAGCCTTGTCGCTACCTATGAGACCTCGCTCTACGACGAGCTGGGCAACCAGCGCGCCGACTTTGGCCTGGCCGATCTCTTTGGCGCTTCCTATGCAGGCGGCATCGAAGGGCCGATGAAGAACTCCTACCTTGCCATCGAGCGAGACCCGCTTACACGGGTCTTTCACCCGCTGGTCGCGGGGTTGGAAGAGGCCGGGCGCATCATCAACGGCGTCCATCGGGTCAAGGTGGAGACCACAACTCCCCTGCCCTATGCCCCGCTGACGCTCATCCCCTCCTACCCTGACCTGCCGATGGAGATGGTCTGGCCGCGCGTCAACCAGACGGACATCCCCCAGGTCTACATGCGCCAGGTAGGCGCGGGGCGTGTGGTCTATTTCCCCTGGGACATTGACCGCTCCTTCTGGGAGGTGCTTTGCGTGGACCACGGCAAGCTGCTCACCAATGCGGTGGAGTGGGCGACCAACGAAGAGCGCCCGGTGACTGTGACCGGGCCAGGGGTGCTGGATGTGACGGTCTGGCGGCAAAAAAGCTCCATGACCGTGCATCTGGTCAACCTGACCAACCCCATGATGATGAAAGGACCCATCCGGGAATTGATCCCAGTAGGCGAGCAGACCGTGCGCCTGCGGCTGCCCGGCGACAAACAGGTGGCGCGTGTGCATTTGTTGCGTGCGGGCGTCACCCCTACAGTCCAGATGGAGCGAGACGCGTTGACCGTGCGCGTGCCGTCAATCCTGGACCATGAGGTGGTGGCGGTGGATTTTGTCCAGGAGTGAACGATGTTGCGCTATATCGCCTATCGCATCCTGCTGATGATCCCGACGATTTTCGTCATTTCGCTGATCAGTTTTCTCATCATCCAACTGCCGCCGGGCGACTTCCTCACCAGTTATGTGGCAGGGATCCGCGCCCGCGGCGAGGAGATTGATGAAGCCACCATCCAAGCCCTGCGCAACGCCTATGGGTTGGGCGAACCCATGCATGTCCAGTATTTGAAATGGATCTCAGGGGTGCTGCGGGGGGACTTCGGCCAGTCCTTCACTTGGAATGTGGCCGTCTCCAACCTGATCTGGGACCGCGTCTGGCTGACGGTGGCCGTCTCATTGATCACCTTGATCTTCACCTGGGTCGTTGCCTTTCCGATTGGGGTCTATTCGGCGGTGCGGCCCTACTCCATGCTCGACTATCTCTTCACCTTCTTCGGTTTTATTGGGGTCGCCGTTCCCAGCTTCCTGCTGGCCTTGATCCTGCTGGTCGTCGCCTTCAAGTTTGGCATGAGCGTCGGCGGCCTCTTCTCGCCGGGCTATGAGGAGGCGCCGTGGAGCTGGGCCAAGGTGGTGGATTTGCTCCAGCATATCTGGATTCCAGTGATCGTCCTGGGGTTGAGCGGCACGGCCAGCCTGATTCGCGTCATGCGCGCCAACCTGCTCGACGAGCTGCACAAGCCCTATGTCACCACCGCGCGGCTCAAGGGGCAGAAGGAGTCTGTCTTGCTCTTGCGCTATCCGGTGCGGGCCGCGCTCAATCCCTTTGTGAGCACGCTCGGCTGGACGCTGCCGCAACTGGTCTCAGGCTCGACCATCGTAGCTGTGGTGTTGAGCTTGCCGCTGACCGGCCCGATGATGCTCCAGGCCCTGGTGTCGCAAGATATGTACCTGGCCGGTTCCTTTATCTTGATCCTCAGTGTCCTGACGGTCATCGGTACACTGCTCTCCGACATTCTCTTAGCCTGGCTCGACCCGCGTATCCGCCTTGAGCGCACAGGATAATTGGCCGATCACCCTGGTTCGCACCGGTTAGGAGGCTTCTTCTATGTCCACCATCACCATCAAGCAACCGGTTAGCCCGCGGCCGGGCGAAGGTGTGCAGCCTGAAAAAGAGACGCGCGCCTTTGTGGCTTCGCCCTGGCTGTTGATGTGGTGGCGTTTCCGGGAACATAAGGTTGCCCTGATCAGCGGCGTTGTGGTCATTCTTGTCTACTTCGTCGCCATCTTTGCCGAATTCCTGGCCCCCACCACGCCGGATGTGGTCAATTCCCAATTTCTCTACGCGCCGCCCCAACGGTTGCATCTCTTTGACACCAGCGACGGCTTCGCCTTTGCGCCCCATGTCTACGGTTACAAATCTACGGTGGACGCGGCAGCGGGAAGGCGCATCTTTACCCTAGATGAGACCCAAAAAATCCGCGTCGGCCTTTGGGTAGAGGGCGAGGCGTACAAGCTGTGGGGGCTGTTCCCCAGCAACCGCCATCTGATCGGCCCGCTGGAGCCGGGCCAGCCGATGTACCTGCTGGGCGCCGACCGGTTGGGCCGGGATATGCTGTCGCGCATGATCTACGGAACGCGCATTTCCATGTCCATTGGTCTGGTCGGGGTGGTGATCAGCCTGGCGCTGGGCATCCTGTTGGGCGGCATGTCCGGCTATTATGGCGGGGCCGTAGACAACATCATTCAACGCATCATCGAGTTTTTGCGCTCGATCCCCACGATCCCGCTCTGGATGGGCTTGGCTGCCGCGCTGCCGACCAACTGGCCGCCGCTGCGCATCTACTTTGGCATTACCATCATTCTATCGCTAATCGGCTGGACGGGGCTGGCGCGCGTGGTGCGTGGGCGCTTCTTGTCTCTGCGCGCCGAGGACTTTGTCACCGCCGCGGAGCTGGACGGCGCCAGCGACCTGCGCATCATCATGCGCTATCTGGTGCCTTCATTCCTGAGCCATATCATTGCCTCGACGACCCTCGCCATCCCGGCCATGATCCTGTCGGAAACCTCGTTGTCGTTCTTGGGGTTGGGGCTGCAAGCCCCGTTGGTGAGCTGGGGCACCTTGCTGCGCGATGCCCAGAGCGTGCGCACGGTGCTGCAAGCGCCTTGGCAGCTTTGGCCGGCGGTGGCCGTGGTTGTTACGGTGCTGGCCCTCAATTTCTTGGGCGATGGCCTGCGCGATGCC
>DATLZJ010000391.1:0-2971 GCA_035574055.1 Caldilineaceae bacterium | reverse complement strand
GGTCTACATGCCAGCGCAGCCCGGCCATCGCTGCGCTGGGTATCGTTGTACCGGGTATCGTTGTGATAAAGTCATGGTCAAGCAGGGCAGGGCCGCCCCAGCTACTTTGGACGCCATAGCTGGGCAGGGCCGGCAGCCCAGCGAGAGCGGCGCCTGCCAGGATGACGGTCTCAGCGTGGCGGGCTGGGCGTCGCGGCGGGCGATGGGCCAGCAGCGTCTTGGCCCCGGCGCGCGCCAGGCGCATCGCCGCCGCCGTCCCGGCAGGTCCCCCACCTAGGACCACGACATCAAAGCGCGGGCGCATGTCGGGATGCATGGGCAGGTGCCCTAACGGTCGTGGCGCCGGCCCCGGTTGAGCCGCAGCGAGGCGGGCACGGTCAACCCCTGGTCATGGGGCGGCTCGACGGCGGAGGCAGCCTCCGCGCCCAGCCGCGCCGCGCCTTCCGGCTGCGCCCGCGGCGTCGCCTCGACATACATGACCGGCGGGAAGTCCGGGTCGCCGGGCAGCCCCGGTCGCTGCTCGACCACGCCCAGGTCGGCGAAGCTGGTGATCATCTGGTTGATCTGGCCCAAGGCGCTGTGAGGATGGCCCAGCCAGCGGGTCCAGACGGAACGGCGGTAGAAGGCCGCCAGCCGCTCTGCGCGGGGCCGGCTGGCGTCCATGACGATGGCGTAATCGGCTGCGCTCAGGACATGGTTGGGCACACGCGCCGGCCAAAAGCTGGGCAGGTAAGGGTCATAGGCGGCTTGGTAGCCGGCGCGGCAGCTTGCGGTGTCGGTCTGCCAGGGGACGGCCATCCAGCGGGTGATATCGCCCGGCCCGCTGGCAAAGAGGGGGGAGGCTTCGTCGAAGCGGTTGAACATCTTGGGGTCCAGCACATCGCCATAGTCCTGCTCAGGCGTAGCGGCGCTGCGCGGGCGCAGGCGAAAGGGCGCGGTATAGAGCGTGATGTGGCGCATGGGCCAGGTCATCTCACAGCCGGGGTGAAAAGGCCCGCCCAGACAGAAGTCCAGGGCCGCCCGGTCCAGCAACGCGGGTTGGTCGGCGACCGGCGCCTCCTCGAGCGAAGCGGGCCAGAGTGGGCCTGGCTGCCAATCTTCGATAAAGTCGCCGGCCATCCACTGGCCCAAGAGCTTGTATTGGGTCGGCGTCACGGCAAGAAAGGCATTGGGCGGCGGGTTGTCGTCCACCGGGTCGTCGCCGTAGACCCAGGGCCAGGCCAGCTCATTAGCCTCGGCGGCCTGGGGATTGCGAAAGGCATGAAAAACCTGGCGGCGCAGCTCTTGGTAGGCGTCGTGAGCGCCCACCTTACAGGCCAGTTTGGCAATATAGCCGGGGTCGAGAAAGTTGTTGGGCGCGCCCCAGCCAAATTGGGCCAAAAAGCCCTGGTTCACCCACTGGGTCATGGCGAGCCGTTCCAGCAGCGGGTAAATGTCCTGGCGGAACGAGGGTTGTGGCGGCGTTCCCATCCACCAACCCTGATACGTGTCCACCAGCAGGTCATACAGGGTCACAATGCCGACCAAATCCGGCGCATAGTTGGGCGGCGCTACGACCACCCAAGCCGGCTCGACCGGCAGGGCGCGCCCGGCCAGCGTGACAGTCGCCTGGACCGGCCCATCGCTGATGTCGTCGTACCAGCCGTCGTTGTTGGCGAAGGTAATGACAGCATTGGCGGGCCAGGGAGTGCCGGAGACGCCGCGCCCGCCGAGCACCAGCAGTCGCCCCTGTTCGTCGGTGCGCAGCTCGCCCAGATAGACCGGCGTGCCCAGAAACGCGCCGTCGTCGAAGTGGTAGGCCGGGCCTTGTATGTTCACGCCGCAGATGGTGCGCGGGCTGGGGCGGATCTCCAGCTCGCGGCGCGCCTCGCCTTGATAGGCGGCGTTGCGCCGTCCTACGGGAATGGCCTGAGGGATGTCCATCGCCAGCTCGAAGTTGTACCAGGCGGCTTTCTTGTTGGCGAGCTGGACCGTCCAAGCGATCTCGGCGTCGGCTGCGGTCAGCTCGCGCACCACCTGGCCGGCGGCGTTGTAGCCGTAGATGCGAAAGCGGGCGGCCTGGCGCTTGAGCGCGCCCACCTCGTCTCGATAGCTTCCCGGCGGCAGGGGCAAGGGGCGGGGCGTCTCCGGCCCGATGAAGTAGCCCTCCGCGCTGTTGCCGACCCTGGCGATGCCGATGCCGGGGTGGATGCGCGCCGCAACAATGGTCTGGTCACTGGTCACATGGGTCATCTGTCACCGTTCTCACTGTTCATGGGGGTATGGGCAAGGCGAAATCCTCAATCGGTTGCTGAGAGCGAGTAGGTTGATAGTAATGGGCCGGCGCTTGATAGGCAGCGGCGTCGTGTGTTTACCAGCCCCGCGCCAGGTCGGCAGGGGTGATGCCAAGACGGGCCAGCATGGCCGGGTCTATGGGCGCGACGGCACGCGGCGGCACATAGAGGGTGGCAATGGGCTGCACCGGCGTGATAGGCAGTTGGGCCAAAGGGACGCGGCGTATATCGGGTGAACGGGTCGCCAGGCGCGCCGCCTCATAGATGACCACCTCATGGGTCGCGGGATAGTGCTCGCCCAGCGCCTCGACTAGCAGCGCCAGCCCGCGGCGCACGTCATAGCGGCCGCGCTTCACCAGCTCGCCCACCACCCCCACTTGCCAAAGGATGAGATGGCTGTGGGGGTCAAAGCGGCGGCGACGGATCAGGAAGTCGGTCGCCTCGAAGCTCTGGCAACCGTGGGCGCCGGGGTCAATGCCCAAGTCGGCAAAGAGGCAATCCTCGGTAGAAATGCCGGGACAGAGGTGGGCCGGATACCCCTCCGCCCGCGCCCGCCGGATAACCTCATGGGCGGGAAGGACAAAGACGCCGGGATGGCCATAGAAGACAGCGCAGACCTGTGCGCCGGCGCGCACCGCCGCCAGGATGGTCTCCACCATTTGGCCGTAGGTATCGAGACAGCGCTTATGCTCGGCGTA
>DATLZJ010000390.1:0-2191 GCA_035574055.1 Caldilineaceae bacterium | reverse complement strand
CAAGGCGCGCAGCGCGCCGATGACCGGACGGCGCTGGACCACACTGAAGGTGACGGTGTTGTAGATCAGGAACATGCCCACTACCAGCGCGAGCAAGCTCAACGCGGTCAGGTTCAGGTTAAAGGCAGCGGTCATCTCGTTGACCGTACCGGTGCGGGCCTCGGTCGGGGCCAGGCGCGCATCGGGCGGGAGAATGGCCTCGATCTCGGCCAGGATCGCCTCTCCCGCCGCGCCGGCGGGGATGAGCAGGTCAATGCGGTCCAGGCGACCGACCCGGCCCAGCACTTCCTGGGCAGTGGCGATGTCGGTGATGAGCAGCGAGTCCAGCGCCCGGCGGCTCAGGTCGTCCGAGGGCGCGAGCAGGCCGGCGATCTCCAGCGTATGGGAGTGGGCGCCCAAGCGGGCCGTCAGCGTGTCGCCCGGCGCCAGCCCATATCGCCCGGCCAGCGCCGTGCTGAGCAGCACCGTGTTGGGCCGCACCATGAGCGGCGTCAGGTAATCGGGGGCCGGCTCCTGGTCAGGGTTTGCCTGGCCCAGGTAGCGACGGAAGGGGGACTCGGCAAAGGGGTCCACGCCCAACAGGCGCATGGGCTGGCCGTCCAGTTCCTGGATGACGACGTAGCTCTCGACCACGGGCGCGCTGTCTCGATAGCCCAGCTCCCGGCGCAGCCGCGTATAGAGGGCCTGGTCCAGCCCGCTCGGCCCGCCCAGAATTTGGTGGGTCGCCCGACCGGTGACAGTCTCGGCCCCCAACGCAAAGGCCCGCGTCGCCGAGCCATTGGCTAAATCAATGGCGACGATCATGGCGACGCCGATGGCAACGCCGATCACCAAAAAGAGGCTCTGGAGGGGCCGCCGCCAACTGTGACGCCAGGCCAGGCGGAGGATGGCGCGGGCGGAAGCGGGGTGGGCCGCCTGTGGTTGAGCAATACTCTGGGGTCTACTCATCTCAAATGTGGCTGATCACCGGAGCGGCTCCTGGCTGTACGCTGAGGAATGCTCCGAGGTGTGCTCCAGGGTGTAAAGGTCGCGGTATTGGGCGCGCCAGAGCTGGTCGCTCACGAGCTTGCCATGCGCCAGGTGAAGCACCCGGTCGGCCTGTTGGGCCACTTCGGGCGCGTGGGTCGCCATCAATAGGGTCTTGCCCGCGCCCCGGGTCAGCTCCAGCAGCAGGCGCAGCACCCCCTCCCCCGTCTCCTCGTCCAGATTGCCCGTCGGCTCGTCGGCCAAAACCAGGAGCGGGTCATGGACCAGCGCACGGGCAATCGCCACCCGCTGCTGCTCACCGCCGCTGAGCTTATCGGGATAGGTCTGGAGCCGGTCGCCCAGGCCCACCCGCGCCAACAGCGCCGTGGCCCGCTGCCGGTAGTCGCCGGCGCCGCCTGCCAGCTCCAGCGGCAGGGTGACATTCTCCAGCACGGTCAGGGTTGGGATCAGGTTGAAGAACTGGAAGACGATGCCGATGTGGCGGCGGCGAAAGAGGGTGCGCGCGTGTTCGGAGAGCGCCGTCAACCGCACCGCCTCACGTTCAGCCTGGATAGCAGTCTGGTGGGTAGTCCGGCTAGCAGTGCGGTGAATCGCCTGAGCGGGCGCCGTATAGGCCGTATAGATGGTGACATGGCCGGCGGTGGGCGCGTCGATGCCGGAGATGAGGTTGAGCAGCGTGCTCTTGCCGCTGCCCGATTTGCCCAGCAGGCAGACGAACTCGCCGGCATAGAACTCCCGGTCCAAGGCATCCAAGACCCGGCGCTGCCGGCCCGCCTCGGTGTAAACCTTGCTCAACCCCTCCAGCCGGATGATGACCGCTCTATCGCCTTCCGCGGGCCGGCCTGACGCCAAGTCCCTCCCCAGCCTTGTATCCTCGCCATTTATGCTCTGCATGTCCATGCGCGACTCATCTAGGCGACGCCCCAAGATCGCAGCGGTGGGCGCGTGCGTTATTTGTGAATACTTTCGCAAATAATACCACTATAGGGCTGCCCTCAGCCTCCGTCTGTCGGGGATGTAACAATCATCTCCAGCCACACCTTCCGCGTGCCCGCTTGTATAGGCGCGGCGCTCGCCATATGGGCCACATGAATTGGACGGTCATGGCATGGATGATGAATGGATTGGTGAACGCAGGTTATTGCCGGGTGATCTGGCCCACATGGAAGTAGAAATGCCGCATGGGAAAGCGCAGAATTTCGGC
>DATLZJ010000389.1:0-4694 GCA_035574055.1 Caldilineaceae bacterium | reverse complement strand
GTGGGAGACCTTTCGCGAGGAGCCGACCGGCCTCGCCAGCGTTCAAACCCAAGACTATCTAAGGGCGGGCGTCGCCGGCCAGCCGGCTGTGCAATTAGCCTACGGCCCGGTGCCCACCCGCAGCGGCGAAGCGGTGACAGTGGCCGAAACCTGGGCCTTTGTATTTCTGACCCAAGACGCCACACAGCGTGAGCTGGCGCTGGCCTTGGCGGCGACCCTGCTCACGCCTACTGTGCAGGGGCCTTGGAGCCAGTACAGCGGGCGGCTCCCCAGCCGCAGCAGTGCATTGGCTGCCTGGACTCCGGCGGGCGACTACGTCACCTTCCTGGACCAGCAACTCCACGCGGCGATTGCCATCCCCAATGGGCGCGCCTTTGCCGACTTTGCTCGCCGGCTGCAAACCGCCCAGGCCGCGGTGCTGCGCGGCGAGCTGACCCCGGAGCAGGCCGGTCGCGAGTTGGGTGTAGCGCCCTAACCATAAAAAAAGGGACGGCCAGGTTGACCCTGCCATCCCTTTTGGGCGTAAGCACCGCGGGGGCTTACTTGATCTGGACGACCGCGCCTTCGGCTTCGAGCTTAGCCTTGGCATCCTGAGCGGCCTCCTTGCTGACTCCAGTCAGCAGCGTGGAGGGCGCGCCCTCGACCACATCCTTGGCCTCCTTGAGACCCAGGTTGGTCAGGGTGCGGACGACCTTGATGACGTTGATCTTCTTGGCGCCGGCATCCTGCAGGACGACGTCGAACTCAGTCTGCTCTTCCACCGGCTCCGCCGCGGCTGCCGCCGCCGGCGCGCCCGCCGCGGCGACGGCGACCGGGGCCGCCGCGCTCACCCCCCATGCCTCCTCAAGCATCTTGACAAGCTGGGCCGCCTCCAGCAAGGTCAGGCTGTCCAGTTGCTCCTTGATTGCCTGCAAATCCGCCATGTTGTTGATCCTCCTAATCTCCTGATAGCGACCAGTGACCCATCCAGTGACCGGGGTTGGTCGAGGCTCTAAAAACGTAGTGAAAATCTGTCAAAACGAGAACAAGCGACCTAAACACGATTCCAACCGGCGCCTCGCCTGGCTTCCGCCGGGCGGCTGCCATCAAGCAGCCTCGGCGCCGCCTTGTTGCTTCTCGACATAGGCGTTGAGCACACGTACCAAGCTGGCGGCCGGCGCGTTGAGAATGCGGGCCAGGCTGCCTGCCGGGGCATTGATTGCGCCCAAGACCGTCGCCAGCATCTGCTCGCGCGTCGGCAGATTCGCCAGCGCCTCGGCGCCAGAGGCATCCAACACCGAGTTGCCCAACAAAGCGCCGTTGATCTCGACGACCTTCTCGGCCTTGATCCAGTCCATCAGCGCGGTCACGCCACGGCCAATGTCTTCGCCGATAAAGGCCACGGCATTGGGGCCGGCCAACAGGGTCTCCGGTTGCGGCAGGCCCGCCTGCTCCAACGCCAAGCCCAACAGCGAGTTCTTCACCACCACATAGCTGACGCCGGCGTCGCGCAGCTTTGCGCGCAATGCGCCGATGCGCGGCACCGATAGCCCGCGGTAGTTGGTGAAGACAATGGCCGACGACTTCTGGATGTGCGCCTTGTACTCTTCGAGCAGCTCTGCCTTCTTTGCACGGGTAATGGCCAAGCGACACTCCTCCTTTCCAAGTAAGAGTCTTCACTGCCAAACAAAAAGCGCCTTCTGCTCATGCAGAAGACGCCAGCGAGTCTCCAGGTCGCATCCATGTCGGCAAGCCGGACCAAAGCCGGGTCGCCAAGCAGAATGGTTGCTGGTTCCTTGCCTCGGCAGGCCGCCGGGGTTCACCCGGCCATTAAGCGCAGCGCCTGCTGTCTTCAGCATGAGCGCCGCCCAAGGGGTCTCCTTGGGCGGCGGGATATTCGTTTGCAGACCGTTAGTATACGCCAGGTCGCTCCGGCTGCCCAAATGAGCGGCCCGGCGAATGGTTAACCTCGTGAGCCATCAACCAGGTGAGAACCAACCGGCGGATGGCTAGAAATCATCGGCGCGCAGGCTGCTGGCTGCGCCGACATCCACCTTGACGCCAGGCCCCATGGTGCTGGTCACCGTCACCCGGCGCAGATAGTTGCCCTTGAGCGCGGCGGGCTTGGCAGCGACGACAGCCTCCATCAAGGCGGCGAAGTTCTTCATCAGCTTTTCCGGTTCAAAGGAGGCCTTCCCGATGGGCGCATGGATATTGGCGGTCTTGTCAACGCGGAACTCCACACGGCCCAGCCGGGTCTCCTCGATCACACGCGGCAGGTCTTCGGCGGGTAGAATGGTGCCTGTTTTGGGGCTGGGCATCAACCCCCGCGGGCCAAGGATGCGGCCCAGGCGACCGACGACGCGCATCATATCGGGCGTCGCCAGCACTACATCAAAATCCATCCAGCCCTTCTGGATGCGGTCGGCCAGGTCTTCACCGCCGACATAGTCTGCGCCGGCCTGGCGGGCCAACTCCTGACCGTCTGGCCCGGCAAAGACGAGGATGCGGACCTGGCGACCGGTGCCGGCGGGCAGCGTCACCACGCCGCGCACCTGCTGCTCGGCGTAGCGCGGGTCTACCCCCGTGCGCATGTGAACTTCCACCGTCTCGTCGAACTTGGCGTTCGCCAGCTCCTTGACCTTGCGGATCGCCTCGTCGGGCTGGTACTGCCTGTAGGGGTCCACTTGGGACCGCAATTCGTTATAGCGTCTGCTGTGCTTTGGCATGATTGCTCCTCTGTGGTGCAAGCGGGAGACGAGTCCCTTCCACAACGTATCTTCAATCGCGGGCTGCCGGCGGCGAGCGCCTTCGACCGGCGGCCATTCTGCGTCCATGCACGGCTCTAGTCAACACAACCCTAGTCAACAACCGTGACGCCCATGCTGCGGGCGGTGCCTTCTACCATCGCCATTGCGCTTTCAAGGCTGACGCCGGTCAGGTCCTTGAGCTTGATCTCTGCGATCTCGCGCACCTGGGCGCGGGTGATCTTGCCCACCTTGTTCTTGTTCGGCTCGGCGCTGCCCTTCTGCAAGCCGGCAGCCTTCTTGATCAGGTCGCCGGCCGGCGGCGTCTTGGTGACAAAGGTGAACGACCCATCGGTAAAGACGGAGATTTCCACCGGGATGACCTGGCCGATCATGTTCTGCGTGCGGGCGTTGTACTCCTTCACAAAGCCCATGATGTTGACGCCATGGGGGCCAAGCGCCGTACCTACGGGCGGCGCAGGTGTGGCCTTGCCGGCCTGCAACTGCAACTTGACGACAGCCTTCAGTTTCTTTGCCATGATTTGCTCCTTCTGGCCCTGGTAGGCGCCGGTAACGGCTGGCGACCGCCCCCTGGCTCCCAGATACCAGCATTCTCAGATAGACTCTGTGCGAATAGCGCTCATAAACGGCGCTGCCTGGTTCTAGGCAGCGCCGGCTTCACCCTGTTTGCTTGCCAAGCGCGGGTCTTAGGTATCCCGCTCCAACTGCAAGAAATCCACCTCTACCGGTGTTTCGCGGTTAAAGAAGCTGACCAGCACCTTGGCCTTGCCCTTGTCAGGGTAGATTTCATCTACTGTGCCGCTGAACTCGGCGAAGGGGCCGCTCATAATACGGACATGCTCGCCCGGCTGGAAGTTGACCTTGATGCGCGGCTCGTCCGATTCAATGCGCCGCATGATCTTGTCCACCTCTTCCTGGCGCAGCGGCGTGGGCTTGTTGCCCATCCCGACAAAGCCGGTGACGCCGGGCGTATTGCGCACGACGTACCAGCTATCTTCGTCCATGATCATGTTGACCAGGATATAGCCGGGGAAGACACGGCGCTCGACTTCCTTGCGGGTCCCCTTGCGGATCTCGATCTCGGTCTCTGTAGGCACCACAACTTGCAGGATACGGTCGGCCATGCCCATAGACTCGGCGCGGTGCTCGATATTTTTCTTGACCTTGTTCTCCATGCCGGAATAGCTGTGGATCACATACCACTCCGGCTGGTTGCTGGCGCCGGCCTCCTCGGCATCCAGTTGGGCCGCGATCTCGGCATCCAGCGCAGCCAACTCTTCGTCAGTCTCTGCGCCCGACTCAATCTCCCTTTCCTCGTCGGCCATGTTTCCCTCCCTCAATCACCTGCTCATGTGACCTGCAAAAGCAGCGCGATGATCAGGCTAAAAAACGAATCAACTCCAAACAATACGATGGCCGAAATCGTGGTGACGACCAGCACCACCCAGGTCAAACGCAGTCCCTCTTCGCGCGTCGGCCAGGTCACTTTGCTGACCTCGGCTCGCGTGTCTCGAAAGTAACGGACGATGGCATTGTCCGGCTTCGGTTTGACTGACGCAGAACGGCTCATAGCGCCCCCAATGTACAACAGATTAGCACAAGGACTGTGCGGAAAATCGCCACCGGCTTGATGCAAGCCGGTGGCGATTCAGGCAGGCGAGGCAGGACTTGAACCCGCAACCTGCGGTTTTGGAGACCGCTGCTCTGCCAATTGAGCTACTCGCCTATATGGTCACAGGGGCTGGTTCCATGCTGGCCGGAACAGCCCCCGGACTCCCTTCACCGATAACTTACTTGAGGATTTGGGTGATGACGCCTGCGCCGACGGTGCGTCCCCCCTCCCGGATGGCAAAGCGCGACCCCGTCTCCAACGCCACCGGCGAGATCAACGTCACCTTCATGTTGACATTGTCCCCCGGCATCACCATCTCCACCCCCTCCGGCAAG
>DATLZJ010000388.1:0-3377 GCA_035574055.1 Caldilineaceae bacterium | reverse complement strand
GGTTGCCCTGGCCGCGCCGGCTACGCCGGTGGCCTCGGTTGGCGAGCCGCTGATTGATGAGACAGGCATTGACTTCGCCGAGCGCCGGGTTATTGAAGTCTACCAGCGGGTCTCACCGGCCGTCGTCAGCATCACCACCCGCGTGCTGCGCCGTGACTTTTTCTTTGATATCGTCCCCGAAGAAGGCTCCGGCTCCGGTTTTGTCATTGACAAAGAGGGCCACATTCTCACCAACTATCATGTCATCGAAGGCGCGGAGCGCATCGAGGTCAGCTTCGGCGATGAGACGGTGCTGCGCGCCGAGGTAGTGGGGATTGACCCGCGCAACGATGTGGCCGTGATCCGGGTGAATGCGCCGCCGGACCTACTGGCGCCGGTGGAGCTGGGCAGCTCGGCCAATCTGGTCGTGGGCCAGCGGGCTATCGCCATCGGCAACCCCTTCGGCCAATTCGGGCGCACCTTGACCACCGGCGTCATCAGCGCGCTGGACCGCACGCTGGAGGGCCGGGATGGGCGTACCATCACCGGTGTGATCCAGACCGACGCCGCCATTAACCGGGGCAATTCAGGCGGCCCCCTGCTCGATAGCAGCGGGCGGGTTATTGGCATCAACTCGGCCATCTTCAGCCCCACTGGCACCAGCGCCGGCGTTGGCTTCGCCGTGCCCATTGATACGGTGCGGCGGCTGCTTCCTGATCTGCTGGCGCTGGGGCGCTATCGCCACCCCTGGCTGGGCATCCGCTATGCCTATGCGTTGACGCCTGGCCTGGCCGAAATTCTCAAGCTGCCGGTGGACCAGGGCTTGCTGCTGGTCCAGCTCTATGAGGGGTCGCCCCTGGACCTGGCGAATGTGCGCGGCGCCCAGGACGAAGCCATCCTGGGCAACCAGCGCGTCTACATCGGCGGCGATATTCTTGTCTCGGTTGACGGGGTGCGCATCGGGCGGCTCCAACAACTGGAAACGTTGCTGGAAAACAACTACCGGGTGGGAGACACGGTCAACGTCACCCTGATCCGCGACAACCAGGAATACACCATCGCCGTAGAACTGGCAGAGGAGCCAAGCTAAGGCGCTTACCTCCCCTGGATTCCCGTCATGACCACGCCGCGGATGAAGTAGCGTTGCCCCACGAAGAAAAGCACAATAATCGGGATTACCAGGTACATGCTGGCCGCCATGCTGATGTGCCAGGAAGCGTCGGAGGGGTTGATAAAGGCGCGCAGCCCCAGCGCCAGCGTCTTATTTTTCTCGCTGAACAGAAAGATCAGCGGGTTCATGAAGTCGTTCCAATGGAAGACAAAGGAAAAGATGCCGATGGCGATCAGCACCGGCTTGGAGAGAGGCGCCAGGATCAGGCGCCAGATGGCCCAGTTGGACGCGCCGTCAATGCGCGCCGCCTCATCAAAATCGCGCGGGATGGTCAGATAGAACTGGCGCACCAGAAAGATGTTGAACGCGCCGCCGCCGAAGAAGGGCGGGATGATCATGGGCAGAAAGGTGTCCAGCCAGCCCACCCAACGGAACATGATGAAACGCGGGATCAGGGTCACAACCGGCGGCAGCATCATGGTGCTGAGGAGCAAAATGAAGAGCGGGCCGCGCCCCGGAAAGCGCAGGCGGGCAAAGCCAAAGGCCACCATCGAGCTGGTGAGCACATTACCGACGATGGCGAAAAAGGTGATGACGCTGGTGTTCCACAACCAGCGCAGCAGCGGCGCACGCTGGAGCGCCTCGATATAGTTGTACCAGACTATCGGGTTCGGGATCCAGACCGGCGGGTAGGCAAAGACTTGCCCTTGTGTCTTGAGGGAGCTGGAGATGATCCAGACCAGCGGGATCATAAAGATGGCGCTGAGGATGATCATCACCAGGTATTGAAACCCGCGCTGAATATAGAAGCCGGCAGGCTTGCGGCGACCGCGCCGCCGCGCCTGGGCTGCGCCGGCCCTCGCGCCGGCCTGGGGTAAGGTAGTCTTTTGTTCCGTCAATCCGGTCGCCATTAGTTCTCCCCTCCCTCGTAATACACCCAGGCATCCGACAGGCGCAGTTGCAGCAGCGTGAATACGAGGATGACCGCAAAGAGCAGCCAGGCGACTGCCGAGGCAAAGCCCATCTTGAACTGCTCGAAACCGAGACGGTAGAGATAGAGCACAGTAAAGAGCGTGGCGTGTTGCGGCCCGCCATTGGTCATGAGAAAGGCATTGGTAAAGACCTGGAACGAGCCGATGATGCCCAGCACCAGGTTGAACAGGATCACCGGCGAGAGCATGGGCAGCGTCACGGCGCGGAAGCGATGCCAGGCGTTGGCGCCGTCAATATGGGCCGCATCGTAAAGAGATTGGGGGATGCCCTGGAGTCCGGCCAGAAAGATGACCATGGTATTGCCCGTGCCCCAGAGGCTGATCAGAATAAAGGAGGGTTTGGCGGTCGCCGGGTCCCAGATCCACTGAGATTCGGGCAGGCCCAGCAAGCGGAGCAGGGCGTTCGCCAGCCCGACCTCCGGGTTGAAAATCCAGAGCCAAAGCACCGCGTTGGCGACGGCGGGCATGACGGCAGGTAGGTAGAAGAGGGTGCGGAACAACGACTGGCCGCGCAGGGGGAGGTCCAGCAGCATGGCCGTGCCGAGCGCCACGATCAACGTCAACGGCACACTGATAAAGGTGTAGTAGGCAGTGTTCCACAGCGAGCGCCAGACCAGTTCGTTCTCGAAGAGCTGGCTGAAATTGAGCAGCCCTACCCACTCAGGCGGGTTAAAGAGGTCCCACTCCATAAAAGCCAGCCCAATCGAGGCAATCATGGGGCCGGCGACAAAGAGGACAAAGCCCAGCAGCCAGGGCAGGATGAACAGATAGCCGTCAAGGGCCTCCCGGCGCTGGAGCTTGGACAGTCTCAGCACAGCCATATCGTCGCCTCCTCTTATCCTTGCCGGTTATCCTGACCGGTGATCCTTGCCGGACCTATTGATCAGCTTGATCGGCCTGATTGGCCGGCGGCCGCGCCCTCCCGGCCGGATTCCCTGAAGGAACCGGAGAAAGCAGGAGACGCCCGCACCCAATGCCGGCCTCTGCGGCCAACCCCGGTCCCTTCTGCATCAAGTGTCTATGATGTTGCTCCTCTACGCTACTTCCCTACAGCGTTGCTCCCCTACCATTCCAGGCCGGCGAGCAGCTCATCCACCTGTTGTTTGGCGTTGGCGGCGGCTGTCTCGACATCATCACTTGCACAGGTCCAGATTGGGTCGAACTCGGTTGCGTAGATCTCCTTGATCCGTGACTGCTCCGGCGGGAATTTGAAGGAGATCACCTCGACCGGGCTGGCGCCCTTGAAGGGGTCCGTATGGACCATGGCAAAGTGTTCCGGGTAGCCATCATCCGGT
>DATLZJ010000387.1:0-7888 GCA_035574055.1 Caldilineaceae bacterium | reverse complement strand
CCGCCGGCGAAAGCACCCCGTTTGACCTCGTTGTCAGCAATTCCGGCTCCGCGCCGGTGCGCGGATTGACGCTGTCTGCCAATGCGCCCTCCGGTTGGACCGTTACGCTGGAGCCGGAGCAGATTGACGAGCTGGCCCCTGGGCAGCAGGTGGAGGTGACCGCCAATATCCAGCCTGCCGAGAAGGCCCTCACCGGAGACTACGTTGTGACCATCAATGCCCGCCCGGAAGATGGCTCCAGTGAGAGTGTTGAGCTGCGCGTCACCGTGACCACTTCCAACTTGTGGGGCTTTGCCGGCGTCGCCTTGATCGCCGTCTCGGTGGGCGTGGTTGGGCTGGCCGTCTCTCGCTTTGGGCGTCGTTGATGCCGCGGGCGACGCTGCTGGGCCGTCTCCATGCGCACAGGAGCGGCCCATCCCGTCGCAACCCGGTGAGAATGGCATTGGGAGAATGGCGATGACCGACTACGTAATTGAAACGGCCCAACTGACCAAACGCTATGGCGACTTCGTGGCTGTAGATTCTCTGAACCTAGCCATCCGGCGCGGGGAAATCTTCGGCCTGCTTGGCCCCAACGGTGCAGGCAAGACCACCACCATCCTCATGCTGCTGGGGTTGACAGAGCCGACCGCCGGCACAGTACGGGTGCTGGACTTCAATCCGGTGCGGCAACCCCTCAGCGTCAAGGCGCGCGTCGGCTATCTGCCGGATGCAGTCGGCTTCTATGATGAGCTGTCGGCCCGTGAAAACCTCGCTTACATTGCCCGGCTCAACGGCTTGCCGCGCAAAGAAGCAGACCGGCGCATTGAGGCTGCCATCGAGCGCATGGGCCTGTCGGACGTGATAGACCGGCCCGTGCGTATCTACTCGCGCGGGATGCGCCAACGGCTCGGCGTCGCCGAGCTGCTGATCAAGCAGCCCCAGATCATTATCATGGATGAGCCGACTTTGGGGCTGGACCCGGAGGCCGCGCGCTCCTTCCTGCGCACCATCCTGGCGCTGCGCGATGAGGGCATCACCATCATGCTTGCCTCACACCTGCTGCACCAGGTACAGGCGGTCTGTACTCGCGTGGGCCTCTTCTCCAAAGGTCGTATGGTGACGGTGGGGACGGTCGCCGAGCTGGCCCAGCAAGTGCTGGGTGGGGGATTTCGCATCCATATCCAGGCCCAGGGCGATCCCGCTCCGCTGGAGCGGGCGCTTGCCGCCCTGGAGGGCGCGCAAGAAGTGGAGCGCACCGGCCCCGACCGCTTTACCCTGGTCGGCAAAACCGACCTGCGGCCCGAAGCGGCGGTCGCAGTGGTGGGGGCCGGCGGCAGACTGCTTGGGCTGGATGTAGAGGCGCCTAGCTTGGATGATATCTATGCTCGTTACTTTGGGCAGGTGAAAGATGGCGAACGCGCTTAGTACCACAAACTCTGCAATCACAGGCCCTGCCGTCCGGGAAGGGACTCCCTGGACAGGGCTGTGGGCCGTGGTCGCCAAGGATATGGCGGACCACCTCACCAGCATTCGCATGTTGATCCTGGAGGTCTTGATCCTCCTGACGGCAGCCGGCACAGTCTGGGGCGCGCTGGAGAGCATCCGCTCCACCACCGCCCAAGACCCGTTCGTCTTTCTGCGCTTGTTCACCACGGCCAATGAGCCGCTGCCGGCCTTTATTGGCTTTCTGACCTTTTTGGTGCCGTTGATCGCCATCGCCCTCTCGTTCGACGCAATCAACGGCGAGTTCAACCGGCGAACTCTGTCGCGCGTGCTGGCGCAGCCCATCTACCGGGATGCGCTGCTCATGGGCAAGTTTCTGGCCGGCTTCTTCACCCTGGCGCTCGTGCTCACGTCCATCTGGCTGCTGATTATCGGCATGGGGATTCTCAGCCTGGGGTTGCCGCCCAGCGGCGAGGAGACGGCGCGGGCGCTGATCTTTCTGGTGGCGACCATCTTCTACGGGGGCATCTGGCTGGCGCTCGGCCTAGTCTTCTCGACCGTCTTTCGCCAGCCGGCGACGGCTGCGCTGGCCGCCATTGCCGTTTGGATCTTCTTCACCTTCTTCTGGGGCATCCTGGCCGGGCTGCTCACCCAGACGCTGAGTCCCATCAGCGGCGGGCTGCCCCAGGAAGTGCTACAGCAGATGATCGAGCGGGCAGAGATGGAGCGCAACCTGGCGCGCGTCTCGCCCAACACGCTCTATGTAGAGGTGTTGATCTCGATGCTGAACCCGACCGTGCGCTCTTTTGGTCTGGTGTTGCCGAGCCAGCTCGAGGGCGCGCTGCTCGGCTCGCCGTTGCCGTTGAGCCAGAGCGTACTGCTGACCTGGCCCCAACTGACCGGCTTGATCGCCGCGACGATTTTACTCTTTGCGCTGGCCTATGTTCTCTTCCAGCGCCAGGAGATTCGAGCCTAACGGCTAGCCAGCCGGAGCGACCTCTTGGATCCGGTAGGTCGTCGTGACCTCGGCGCCTGCCCGCTGGAACATGGCGCTGGCCGAGCAATACTTGGTGTGCGACAGCTCAATGGCCCGCTCGACGGCCGCCGGGTCCACATGCTCCCCTTGTACGACAAAGGTAATCGTCACCTGGGTGTACACATTCGGCGGCGTTTCGGCCTGGACGCCCTCGATCGCCACCTCCAGGCCATGAACAATCTGCCGCTTCTTCTGGAGGATGGAGATCACATCCATCGCCGTACAGCCGGCCACGGCGGCCAGCAGAAATTCCATCGGTGAGCCGCCGCTCTCGCCGGCAGGCGACTGCATGGTGTATTGATAGCCTGAGCCAAGCCTGGCATCAAAGACCAGGTCTCGCCCCTGCCAGACGACAGTGGCATTCTTCTTCGCCATAATTGCATCCTTTCAAAGTGCGCTGACGGCAGCGTCAACTGCCTGCCCTCAGTATGGGGCCGCCTGCCATTAGCGTCAAGTGATTTTTTTTCACATTCAACCAGGACATTTGACGCAGCATCCGGCGTGAAATGTCTAGAAAAAAGGCCGGAGGCGGCGTGGTCTGCCGGCCTCCGGCCCAGGATGGGACAATGGTTCTGGGGCAATCCAATCAACAGGTGCGCCTATGGCGTCACGGCCTCGGTCGCCGTGATCTCCTCTGTAGGCGTCAGCTCACTGGTAGGGGTCAGGTCATCCAACGAGGTCAACCCCGGCGCGGTCGTCAGGACGGTAGCGCCGGTCATTTCATCCGTGGCTGTCACTTGTTCAGCGCCCGTCACTTGTTCAGTAGCAGTCGCCGGTGCGGTCGCCGTCACCTCACCCGTCGCCGTCACTTCGCCAGTTGCTGTCACTTCGCCCGTCGCCGTCACCTCACCTGTCGCCGTCAGCCCTGCGCTGCCGGTCACGGCGCTTGCGCCTGTCACCGGCGCGGTGGCGGTCACCGCGCCGGCTGCGCCTGCGGGCGCCGTATCCGTCACGGCTTGGCTGGCCTCTGCGGTGGCCGTCGCTGCTGCCCGTCGCTGCTCCAGCAGCTCGCTCTGCCCGGTGCGTAGCTCGGCCACAGCCATGTTGATGAAGTAATACAACAGCACGAAGCCGATAATCGGCCCCAACACAACTAGCCACCGGCGAAATCGCTCGTCCATAGCGTTAATCCTTATGCATCCCGATTTTGTGGTTGGCGCGCTGGGCGGCCTGGTGGATATTGTAATTTAGTTCACAAAATAGCCCTTCGAGTATATCACAGCGCAGGCATTTGCCAAAGAGGAGGCAGGTTGCTGTCTGGCAGAACAACAGATTGACCGTTGACATGCGCTGCCGAACCCACTAGACTAGGCCATTGCATCTGTGCCCGCGTCTGTTCTTTCTGGGTCTGACTGGCCCGACGGCCCCTCCCTTCAGTCTGGCAACACCGCCACTGACCGTCTGCCCAGCCGGCCGCCCCACACACAGGAGAGAGGAGCTATGTGCGCGCTTCGCATCCGGTTGTTTGGCGCTGCCGCCATCTTTCCCCCCGGCGCGACTGCGCCCGCCCGATTGACCCGTTCCACCGTCGCCATGCTCGCCTATCTGCTGCTCCAGCCCCGGCGTCCCTGTGCGCGCGACCTGCTGCTGGATGCCTTCTGGGGCGACCTGAGCCAAGAGCGGGCGCGCAACTGCCTCAACACCACGCTCTGGCGGTTGCGCCGCGTGTTAGAGCCGAGCGAGGGCGACCGCGGGGCCTATCTGGTGGCGACGGCCACCGGCGATGTGGGCTTTAACTGGGAAAGTGACCACTGGATTGATGTGGTGCAGTTCGAGCGCCTGCTGGCGCCCGTCCTGGCGAAGCCGGTGGAAACCCTCAACACCGCCGAGGTGCAGGCGATGCAGGAGGCGTTATCGCTCTACCAGGGGGACCTGCTGGAGGGTATCTACGAGGATTGGGCGCTGCGCGAACGGGAGCGGCTGCGCCGTCTCTACCTGGACAGCCTGGCCCAGCTTATGCACCATTACGCCCACACGACCGCCTATGCGCAAGGCGCGGCCTGCGCCCGCCGCATCTTGGCGCTGGACCCGCTGCGCGAGGAGATTCACCGCGCGCTCATGCGCCTGTATGTGTGGGCAGGCCAGCGCACCGAGGCCCTGCGCCAATATGAGGAATGCCGTCGCGTGCTGGCCGAAGAGCTGGCCGCGCCGCCAATGGAGGAGACGGAACTGCTCTACCGGCAGATCCTGGCAGGCGCGACCTTGCCGCCCCTCTCGCCGCCGCGCCCCGCTTCGTCGCGCAATGGCTCATCCCCCAGCAGCGGCGCGCACAACCTGCTCCACAACATACGCCAGGCGCTGCGCCAGGTTGACCAGGCCCGCGCAACTCTACAAGAGGCGATCCGTAACTTGGAGGAAATGGACGAAGAGCGTTGACCGCGCCCGCTGCCGCTGGCAGAAATGATCTCAGGCAGTCTACCCCTTCAGTGACCCGGCCAGCAGACCGCGCATGAAGAGCCGGCCCAGCGCCAGATAGACGACGATGGTCGGGGCCGCGGCGATCAACGCCGCCGACATCTGCACGTTCCACTCCACCGACCAACTGCCGGCGATGTTCTGCACGGCCACGTTGACTGGGGCCAGCCGCGGGTTGCTCAGAACCACCAGCCCGATCAGAAAGTCGTTCCAGATGGTGGTGAATTGCCAGAGCAGCACGACAGCAAAGGCGGGCATCGAGATGGGCAACAGGATCCAGCGGTAGATGCCGAAGAAGCCGCAGCCGTCTATCTTGGCCGCGTCCAGCAGCTCATTGGGCACGCCGGCAAAATAGCTGCGGAAGAGCAGCGCCGTGATTGGAATGCCAAAGATACAGTGGGTCATAATCAGCCCCACCACCGTGGCATAGAGGCCCACCGCTTGGAGTGTCAGCACCAGCGGGATGAGGATGCCCTGGTAGGGGAGGAACATGCCCACCAGAAAGAGAATGAAGAGCGTATCCGCGCCGGGGAAGCGCCATTTGGCAAAGATGTACCCGTTGATGGAGCCGATGAGCGACGAGATCAGCGCCGCCGGCACAGTGATGACCACGCTATTCCAGAAATTGGGCGCCACACGCGCCCACGCCTCTCTGACCCCATCGAAGTAGATGCCCCGCGGCAACTCCCACATACGGGTGACATTCACATCCTCATAGGGCTTGAGGCCGGTGATCACCATCACATAGAAGGGCATCAGGAAGTAGGCGGCGAAGGCGATCAGCACCAGATAGATTGCGCCGCGCGTCCACAGACGTTGAAGGCTCATCGCTCCACCTCGCCGCGCATACTCAGCAAATAGGGCACAATCAGGAACGCCGACAGGATGATCATAAAGGAGGCAATGGCCGCGCCCAACGAGTAGCGATAGGCCCCGAAGGTAGACTGGAACATGAAAAAGGCCAGCGTATCGGTGGCGAAGGCCGGGCCGCTGCCGCCCATCGGCGCGATGATGTCAAAGACGCGGATCGAGTTCATGCCGGTCAAGACAATCGCCGTGAAGGTAACGGGCATGAGCAGCGGGATGATCACATAGCGATAGGTCGCAAAGGCGCCTGCGCCGTCAATGGCCGCGGCCTCGCGCAGCTCGTTGGGGATGCCGCGCAGCCCCGCCAGGTAGAGCGCCATCACATAGCCCGTGAACTGCCAGGCGGCGGCAATCGTTACCGCAAACATGCCGTAGTCGGGCGTGGAGTTCCAGGTGGGCTGGAAGTTCTCCAACCCGATCTTGGCAAAGAGCAGGTTGATGCCGGTGGTCGGCTGCATCAGCCAACGCCAGGCGACGCCGGTCACAATGCCGGAGACGGCGAAGGGGAAGATGAAGATGGTGCGGAAGAGCGCCTCTCCCTTGATCTTCTGGTCCAGCAGCGAGGCCAGCAAGAAGCCAATGACGATGCATTGGGTCATGAAGCCGGACGCATAATAGACCAGGTTGCGCAGATCAATGAGAAAGCGGCGGTCGTTGAAGAGCCGCTCCCAGTTGGTCAACCCGACAAAGGTGAAGTCGCGCACCTGGCTGTTCCACTTCACGGTGGAGATGTAGAAGGTCCAACCGATGAAGCTATAGATAAAGAGCGCGACCGCGATGATGGACGGCGATAGCACCAAGATGGCGAGCAGCATGTCGGTGCTCATCCATCGGGGTCGCCTGCGCTTGGTGGTTGCGGGGGAGGCGGCCAGGCCGCGCTCCCCCTGGACAGTGACTGTTTTCTGGGCCAAGGCTGGTTTATGCTGCGCCAAAATTCGCGTCCTGGGCGGCTTGCATGAGCGCGGCGTGGGCCTGCGCGACATCACGGGAGGTCGCCAGCACGTTGATGGCGATGGCATAGTCGAGCACAAAGCTCTGCTTGGCCGCCGCGCCATGCTGGATGCTCGGCACCAGTGTGTTGCTGGCAAAGTCCTCCATGGCCGACAACTGGTACTCGTCGTAGACGCTCTTGTCGGCGTCGGTGCGCGCCGGGATCGAACCCTTGAGCGGGTTGAAGGCGTCTTGGCCCTCGCGCGAGCCGCAGACGCGCAGGAAGTTGACGGCGTTCTCGCGGTGCGGCGCATTCACGGGCAGCCCGAAGGAGTCGGAGAGGGCGATGAACTTGCCTTCGGTGCCGGGAGCCGGCGCCCACTGGTAGTCGGTGAAGCCCTTGGACTTGAGCACGCCGTGGGTCCAGTCGCCCATGATCATCATGGCGGGCGCATCGTCGGCCACAAAGCGGTCGTTGATATCGCCCCAGCTTGTGCTCAGATAGTCCGGGTTGGCGTAGTCATAGGCCCGGTTGAGGATCTCCAGCGCCTGAACCACCCGCTCGTCGTCCCACGGGGTGGAGCCGTCAAAGAGACCGCGATAGGCGTCGGGGTCCATGGTGGCCACCAAGACGTTCTCAAAGACATGGCCGCTGAAGTTCGGCTCATTCTCGGCTACGGCTAGGGCGTTGACCCCTGCCGCCTTGAGCGCCTCGGCCACCTCAAAGAACTCGTCCCATGTCTTGGGCGGCTCGGTGGCGCCGGCTTTCTCCAGCAAGCTGGGCCGGTACCAAAGCACGTTGGAGCGATGGATATTGACCGGCACCGACCAGGGCTTGCCGTCATAAGAGGCAATGTCAATCAACTCTTGGGGGAAGACATCATAGTAGCCTTCCTCCTCATAGAGCCAGTCCAGCGGCTCCATCCGGCCGGGGATGACATGGCTGTCAATCAGCTCGCGCCCCAGGTGTACCTGGAAGGAGTCCGGCGGCTCGCCGCCCATCATGCGCGTCTCGAGCAGCGCCTTCATGTTGCCGCCCTGACCGGCGCCGCCCGCCAGGGCCGCGTTTTGAATCTCGACATCCGGATACTTCTCGCTGTAGATCTCATAGAGGGCGTTGAGCGCCTCGACCTCGCCGCCGGAGGTCCACCAGGAGAAGATCTCCAGCGCATTTTCACCGCTGGATGCAGCCGCCGGCGCGGCCTCTCCGGCAGC
>DATLZJ010000386.1:0-10299 GCA_035574055.1 Caldilineaceae bacterium | reverse complement strand
ACCTGATCCAGCACGTCCAGATTGATGGCCGTGTAGTGGACTTTGAAGCGGTTGTTGAAGCCGCGTAGCTTGGGCAGCCGCTTCACCAACGGCAACTGGCCGCCTTCAAAGGTGAAGCGCACGCCGCCGCCGGTGCGGGCGTTTTGCCCCTTGGTGCCGCGACCGCTCGTCTTGCCCTTGCCGGAGCCGGTGCCACGACCTACTCGCTTGCGCTTTTTTGTCGCACCTTCTGCGGGGCGCAGGTCATGTAGTTTCATGGTCTATCTCGTTTCTATGCCCTTACTTGTCTGTTCTACTACTTGAACTCTACTACTTGAACCAGGTGGGAAACCCGGTTGATCATCCCGCGAATGACGGGGGTATCTTCCTTCTCTACCACCTGATGCAGCTTCGTCAGCCCCAAGGCCCGCACTGTGGCCTTTTGTGTCTTGTTGTAGCCGATGGGGCTGCGCACCAGCTTGACCTGAATCGTCTTGCCGGTTCCGTTGCCTGGATGGTTCGCCAACTCGTTAGCCATAGCTCTCCTCCCGGTGCCAGAAGGGCGCCAGGCGCTTGGGGTCCACCCCACGTCGCTCGGCCTCGCGCCGGTAATCCTGCAAATCTTGCAGCGCCGCAAACGTGGCCTGGACCACGTTCAGGATGTTATCGCTGCCCAGCGACTTGCTCAGAATATCCTTGACGCCGGCAGCCTCCACCACGGCGCGCACGCCGCCGCCGGCGATAACGCCGGTGCCGGGGCTGGCCGGCTTGAGCAAGACCTTGCCCGCGCCAAAGTTAGCCTCCACGGCATGGGGAATGGTCGTCCCCAGCAGGGGAACCGAGACCATCGCCTTGCGCGCCCGGTCCGATGCCTTACGGATCGCATCGGGCACCTCACGCGCCTTGCCGATGCCAACGCCGACCCGTCCCTTCTGGTCGCCGACTACCACCACGGCGCGAAAGGCGAAGCGGCGGCCACCCTGGACGACTTTGGCCGTGCGGGCAATATGGACAACGCGCTCATCTAGTTCCTCGCGCTCTTCACGCTCTCGCTCTCGACGCTTCTCTCGCTTTTCACCACGTGCCATTACCTATCTCCACTTATCTCTCTAATCAAGGCTCTTCATCGAGGCTTTCTCATCGAGGCTAGAAGACGAGACCGCCCTCACGGCTGCCTTCCGCCAGGGCCTTGATCCGGCCATGATACGGATAGCCGCCTCGGTCGAATACTACCTTTTCGATCCCCTGGGCGCGCGCCCGCTCGGCCACGGCCTTGCCAACCGCCTTGGCCTGCTCGTGCACTTCCAGCTCGGCAAGCTGGTCGCGCAGCTCTTTATCCAAGGTCGAAGCCGACACCAACGTGCGGCCGGTGCTGTCGTCAATCACCTGGGCGTAGATATGCCGCAGGCTGCGGAAGACATTGAGCCGAGGGCGTTCCGCAGTACCCGCCACCTTGCGCCGCACACGAGCATGGCGCTGGCGGCGCGCATCAAGGCGATTTTCCTTTGCCATTTTTCCGTTCTCCTCTTACCTGTTCGCCTTTAGCGGCCCTTACCACCCTTACCAGTCTTGCCGGCCTTGATGCGGACGGTCTCGCCGGCATAGCGGATGCCCTTGCCCTGATACGGCTCTGGCGGCCGCTGCTTGCGGATCACCGCCGCCATCTGGCCCACCTCACCCTTATCAATCCCGGAGATGGTAAAGCTGCGTCCATCGCGATCCACCTCAAAGCTGATGGTTTTGCTGGGCGGCTCGACCACCACCGGATGGCTCTTGCCTACCTGGAGCACCAGGTTGTTGCCCTGCTTCTCGGCGCGATAGCCCACCCCGTGGACCTCCAACCGCCGGGTGAAGCCGGTGGTCACGCCGACCACCATGTTGTTGAGCAGGGCGCGCGCCAGCCCATGCTGGGCGCGGTGCGCGCGGGCATCGCTCGGACGGCGCACCAACAGGTGACCATCCTCCTGTACAATCTCCAGGTCCGGGCTGAACTGCTGCTCCAGAGTGCCCTTTGGCCCGGTCACGGTGACTTTATTATTCGCTTCAATCTTGACGGTGACGTTCTTGGGCAACGCCACAGGACTTCGTCCGATACGGGACATAGCTGCCTCCTCTCTGCCAACGGAACTAGCGCATCTCTCTTGGCTCTGGTCTGCCCACGAGGCTTACCAGACGTTGCAGATCAGCTCGCCGCCCAGGCGATTACGCTTCGCCTGGCGGCCGGTCATCAGCCCCTTCGGCGTCGAGAGAATGCTGATCCCCAACCCGGCGCGCACCCAGGGAATCTCCTGGTGTCCCGTATAGACGCGCTTGCCGGGCTTGCTGACGCGCTCCAACCCGGTGATGACCGGCTCGCCACGACCTGTATACTTCAGGCGGATGACCAGGTTCGGCTGCGGCTTCTCATCGGTTACAGTAAAGCCCTCGATGAAGCCCTCCTCCTGCAGAATCTTGGCAATGCTCACCTTGAGCTTGGAGCTGGGCACGACGACCTGCTTGTGCTGCACCATACACGCATTGCGAATGCGTGTCAGCATATCCGCAATTGGATCATTGACCATCGGTTCTCTTTCCCTTACGAACGCTTACAAGGTTACTCTTGCAAGCTCCTGCAAATGTTCAGTTCGATTGCCTGGACAGCATTAGCTGAAGCTGAGACGGGCCGCCTATCGTTCCGCTTGCCCGGCTCATGGCGGCAGGTAGATTGCAGAAAACTGTAGTCAGTAACCACCTACCGGCCCCCTTTCCCACCCCATTCCCTAGAGGCGGCAAAGCAGGGCCATTAACGTAATACATACAAACGCCAGAGACTGCAAACGGCAGATACAAACGCTTACCAGCTCGACTTCACAACGCCCGGCAGATGGCCGCGCAGCGCCTCTTGCCGGAAACAGATGCGGCACAGGCCAAAGCGGCGCATATAGCCGCGCGGCCGCCCGCAGATCGAGCAGCGGTTACGCACGCGCACTGCGTACTTCCGCCTGCCCTGGGTATCCTTCACAATCAGAGATGTCTTTGCCACAGTCTTTCCCTTCTTCTGAATGCCTGCTACCGGTCAATGCTTGCTACTTGGCGCCGGCCGGCTTCCCCTTAGCCGCGCTTGAACGGCATGTCCATCAGAGCCAAGAGCCGGCGGGCTTCCTCGTCGGTCTCGGCGGTGGTCACAATGGTGATCTCCAGCCCCCGGACCTTGTCAATCTTATCGTAATCAATTTCCGGAAAGACCAATTGCTCGCGCAGCCCAATGCTATAGTTGCCGCGACCGTCAAACGAATCGGGTGAAACCCCCTGGAAGTCACGCTGGCGCGGCAGCACCACATTGATCAGCCGGTCCATGAAGTCCCACATGCGGTTGCCCCGCAGCGTGACCATCGCGCCGATGGGCATCCCCTCGCGCAGCTTGAAGGTCGCAATGGACTTGCGCGCCTTGGTGACCACCGGGCGCTGGCCGGTCATGATCGCCAGGTCATGGGTGGCCGCCTCGATGGCCTTGCTGTTCTGCAACGCCTCGCCCAGCCCAATATTGACGGCGACCTTGACCAGCCGGGGCACCTGCATCACATTCTTGTAGCCGAACTCTCGCATCATCGCCGGCACAATTTCGTTTTGGTACCGCTCTTTGAGCCGCGGCGTCGGCCTGGCCCCATTTCCGTTATCACTCATCTCTGTCTACTCCTTGCCCGCAGACGCCGCCCAGTACGGCGCCAGGTCAGGCGATTTGGATGGGCGTCCGGCCTCGCCTGGCCGAACCCCTGACACATTACTCCCTCGGCTTGGGCAGGGGGGCGCCGGAGCGCCGGTCAATCCTGCTCTTGCTCCCGTCCTTCGCCACCTCATAACCGGCGCGCGTCGGGCGACCATCGCTGCCCACCAACATGACATTGCTGATATGGATGGGCGCTTCCTTCTCGATCCGCCCGGTCTGAGTCCGAACGTTGGGGGTGCGGCGCTGGTGCTTGACCACCAGGTTGGCGCCCGCCACGATCACATAGACCCGGTTGGGATCGTAGCTGCCGTCCTTGTTCTTCTTGCGGATGACTTGCTGCACCGTCCCGCGGTGCCCTTTGTCGTCGCCCGCAATGACTTCGACGGTATCGCCTTTTTGGATCTTGACCTTCATGGCTCTACCTCTTCGCTCTCTCTAACAACCGCTCTCTCTGACAACCGTTCTCTCTGGCAATCTGGCCTGGCCGCAACCGCCCCGCCTCAAAGAACTTCGGGCGCCAGGGAGACAATGCGCATATAGCCCCGCTCGCGCAGCTCACGGGCCACCGGCCCAAAGATGCGCGTGCCGCGCGGGCTGCGGTTATCATCCACGATCACCGCCGCGTTCTCATCGAACCGGATATAGCTGCCGTCCGGTCGGCGTAGCGGGCGGCGGGTGCGCACGATCACGGCGCGCACGATGTCGCCCTTCTTCACACTGCCCGTGGGGCTGGCCGACTTCACCGTCGCCACCACCTCATCGCCCACCATTGCATAGCGCCGGGTGCTGCCGCCTTTGATGCGAATTGTCAGTAATTCTTTTGCACCGGTGTTATCGGCTACTTTCAGCCGGCTTTCCTGTTGGATCATGATTGCACCCTCGGCCCTAGATGGTCTCGTCAACGATTTCGTCAACGACAATGCCCCGCTGGAGGATTTCCTCAACGAAGAAAGACTTATCCTTGCTGATGGGGCGGCATTCGCAAATGCGCACCACATCCCCCACCTTGGCTTCGTTGTTCTCGTCGTGGGCCTTGTATTTCTTGCTGACCTTCACCACCTTGCCATACAGCGGGTGGCGGGTCGTCCGCTCCACCGTCACCACCACCGTCTTGTCCATCTTGTCGCTGGTGACGGTTCCCACCAATCTTTTGCGTCGCGCACGCATGGCTTTCGTCTCCTCTACTCCCGCGCTCTGCTCATCTTGCGTTTAGGCTTGGCGGGCCAGCTCGCGCTCGCGCTGGATGGTCTTGATGCGGGCGATCTGCCGCTTGACCACCCGAATCCGCGCCGTATTCGTGAGCTTGCCCGTCGCCCGCTGGAACCGTAGGTTGAACAACTCCTGGTAGGAATCATCCAACTGGTTCGCCAGCTCCGCATCGGTTTTTGATCGCAATTCACTGACGTTCATAGGTTGCTCTCCTCGCGCGTCGCCCGGCGAACAGGCTAGCCGGCGGTGTGCTCCTCACGCATGACGAACTGGGTCTTCAAGGGCAGTTTGTGAGAGGCCAGCCGGAAGGCTTCCCGCGCCTGGTCCTCGCGCACGCCTGCCATCTCGAACAGAATCCGCCCCGGCTTCACGCGCGCCACCCAATGGTCAACGCTGCCTTTACCGGACCCCATGCGGGTCTCGGCGGCGCGCTGCGTGACCGGATGGTCCGGGAAGATGCGGATCCAGAGCTTGCCGCCGCGGCGGATATAGCGCACCACGGCGCGGCGAGCGGCCTCAATTTGGCGGCTGGTCACCAACTGCGGCTCCAGGGCTTGGAGCGCATAGGTGCCGAAGGCGACCGTGCTACCGCGGTGGGCTAGGCCCTTGGTGCGCCCGCGCTGCATCTTGCGATATTTCACACGTTTTGGCATCAACATGGTCTACTCTCTCCGGTCTACTCTCTTGCCGGCCTAGTCAAAGACTAAGCCGCGGCCGCTGCACCGCTATAGCGGGCATGATATTCCTCGCCCGGCATGACATCACCGTGGTAGATCCAGACCTTGACGCCGATCACCCCGAAGGTGGTGTGGGCCTCTGCCGTGCCATACTCGATGTCGGCGCGCAGCGTGTGGCGAGGGATCTGCCCCTCGCGCACGGTATCGACGCGGCCCATCTCGCTGCCGCCCAGCCGGCCCGCCACGGTGATCATAATGCCCTTGCCGCCTGCCCGCATGGTCTTCTGCACCGCTTGCTTCATGGCGCGCTTCCAGCTAATACGCCGCTCCAACTGCTCGGCAATGCTTTCGGCCACCAGGTACGGGTCCAGCTCCGGCTTGGTGATCTCGCGCACATCAATCTTGACCTTCTTGCCGCTCATCTCCTGGAGCTTGGTGCGCAGCGTATTGACGCTGGCGCCCTTGCGCCCGATGATGACGCCCGGCCGCGCCGTGTCAATGATGATATGCACCTGGTTGGGCTGGCGCTCGATCTCGATGCCGCTGATGCCCGCCTTGGGCAGTTCTGCGCGCACCAGCTCGCGGATCTTGCGATCCTCCTCCAACTGCTCGTTATAGGTCTTGCCGTCGGCAAACCAACGGCTCTTATGTTCCTTGATAATCCCGAGGCGGAATCCCCGGGGATGGACTTTACGACCCATGTAGCCTCCTTCTCCTATTTAGTCCGCCACCCGCTCTTCCAACACGACCGTGATGTGCGACGAGCGGCGAATCCAGGGCTTGAAGCGGCCCCGTGCGCCGAAACGCCGCCACTTGCGCCGCGGCGCCTCATCGGCTACGATCTTGGCGATGTACATATCGTCCGCCTCCAGACCGAAATTCTCGGTCGCGTTGGAGAGCGCGCTCTTGATGGTCTTGGCGACGACCCGGGCCGCCGCTTGAGGCATGAACTGGAGCAGCGCCAATGCGTCCTGCGCCTTTTTGCCCCGCACCTCGTTGACCACCAGGCGCGTCTTTTGCGGGCTGATCCCAGTGAACTTTGTGACTGCACGTACTTCCATCTGCTCCCACTCCCTTCTACCTTGCCACGGTGGTTGCCACTACACTCGCCGGCCAGGGCCTATCGGCGCGCCCTGGTGGTCTTTTCGGACTTCACGTGGCCGCGGAAGAAACGAGTCGGCGCGAACTCACCCAGCTTGTGGCCTACCATGTTCTCGGTAATATAGACCGGCACATGGCGACGGCCGTCATGGACGGCAAGCGTATGGCCGACAAACTGAGGAAAGACCGTCGAGGCGCGCGACCAGGTCTTGATCACCTTGCGCTCGCCCTTCCGATTCATCTCCTCAACCTTCTTCAGAAGCTTGGGGGAGACAAATGGCCCCTTTTTCAACGAACGAGACATCTTGTCTTTCTACCTTTCCCTGCGACTGATTCCCTACACCAGACCCGCTTGCCGCCTTACTTGCCGCCACGCCGCCGGACAATGTTCTTGTTGGTGAACTTGTTGCGCCGAGTTTTCTTGCCCAACGCCGGCTTGCCCCACGGCGTCTTGGGGCCAGGCATGCCGATGGGCGAGCGCCCTTCACCGCCGCCATGCGGGTGCGAGGCGGGGTCCATGGCAACGCCGCGCACCGTGGGCCGCCGGCCCAGCCAGCGTTGCCGCCCGGCCTTGCCCTTGTTGATGTTGGCATGGTCCGGGTTCGAGACCTGGCCGATGGTCGCCAGGCAGTTCATGTCAATGTAACGCACTTCGCCGCTGGGCAGGCGCACCTGCGCCATGGCCCCTTCCTTGGCGATAAGCTGCGCCGAGTTGCCTGCGCTGCGCACAAGCTGGCCGCCGCGACCAGGGTATAGCTCGATGTTGTGGATCGTCGTCCCCAGCGGGATCAAGCGGATGGGCAGCGCATTGCCGAGGCGCACTTCCGCATCCGGCCCGGACATCACCGTGTCGCCCACCTGCAAGCCGAGCGGCGCAATCATATAGCGCTTTTCGCCGTCCCGATAGACCACCAGCGCAATGCGGGCGCTGCGATTCGGGTCATACTCAATCGAGTCCACCCGGCCGGGCACGCCGAACTTGTCACGGCGGAAGTCAATAATGCGGTAGCGCCGCTTATGCCCGCCCCCGCGGTGGCGCACAGTCACCACCCCACGATTGTTACGGCCACCCTTCTTGCGCAGCGGCTCCAGCAGTGAGCGCTCCGGCTCACTGCGCGTCACCTCCTCAAAGGTGGAGACGGACATATTGCGGCGTCCGGGCGAAGTCGGGCGATAGATTTTAATAGCCATCGGGTCTACTCCTCCTAGACACCTTCAAACAACTGGATGCGATCGCCCGGCGCGAGGGAAACAATCGCCTTCTTCCATTTGGGCTTGCGAATGACGATCCGCTTGCCCCGCCGCGCCGTCTTGGCGGGCATCACCATTATGTGTACATCGGTCACGGTGACGTCAAAGGCCAGCTCGACCGCGTCCTTGACCTGGAACTTATTGGCCCGCATATCCACCTCAAAGGCGTAGCGATTGCCCTCGTCTACACCGATCATGGTTTTTTCGGTGACAACGGGCCGCCGGATGACTTCGTAGATGTGCATCGCTTATTCCTCCGTTGCGGCGCCGGCTGCGCCTGCATAGGCGGGCGGCTCCGTTTCCTGCGCCGCGCCATCCTGGGCGCCATTCTTCTCGGCCACATCTGCGCCGAGCCAACTTTCCACCTGGGCCACTGCGTCCCTGGCAAACACCAGGACATCATAGCCCAACAAATCGCGCACATTCAGATAGCTGCTCAACAGCATCTTCACCTTCGGCAGATTGGCGAAGCTGCGCTCCACCGTGGGGTCCTTCTCGGCCACCACCAGCAGCACGCTCTGTTGCGCCAAGCCCAGTGCCTTCATGGCCGCGGCGGCGTGCTTGGTCTTGGCCTCCGAAAGGGCCAGCTCCAACACAACCACTTCCCCGGCGCCGGTCTTGGCGCTCAAGGCGCTGCGCAGCGCCGCCCGATGCATCTTCTTGGGCATCGCCTTGATGTAGGTGCGCGGGGTTGGGCCAAAGACCGTACCGCCGCCTACCCAATGGGGCGCACGAATGGAGCCTTGGCGGGCGCGGCCGGTGCCCTTCTGCCGCCACGGCTTACGACCACCGCCGGACACTTCGCCGCGCGTCTTGGTCTTGTGGGTGCCCAACCGGGCATTGCTCAACTGGCGCACCAATGCCTGGTGCATCAATGCCTGATTGACCGGCGCGCCAAACACCGCGTCGCTGACCTCGATCTCGCCTGTTTGGTTCCCAGCCATGTCCTTTACCGGCAAATACATGGTCATCCTCTCCCTACTTCGCCTTCTTGGCCTTCTGCGCCTTCACGGCCGAACGGACCAAAACCAGGCCGCCGCGTGGACCAGGAACTGCACCGCGCACGGCTATCAAATTGCGCTCGGCATCCACCAGGGCGATCTTCAGATTCTGAACGGTCACCCGCTCATTGCCCATATGCCCCGGCGCCCGGGTGCCAGGGAAGGTATGGCCCGGCGTTGTCCCGGCGCCACGCGAGCCGACGGCGCGATGGCGGTCCGATTGGCCGTGGGTCTTGGGGCCGCCCCGGAAGCCATGACGCTTGACCGCGCCGGCAAAGCCGCGCCCCTTGGAGACGCCAATGACATCCACCAATTCACCGTCTTCAAAAATATCGGCCTTGATCACATCGCCCGGGGAATACTGGACGGTGTCCTCGGAGCGTACCTCGCGCAGCCGCCGCACGGTGGGGGCGCCGGCCTTCTTCAGATGGCCCTTCTGCCCCTTGGTCAGCTTGCGCTCGGCAACTTCATCAAACCCTAACTGTACCGCATTATACCCGTCGGTCTCGACCGTCTTGACCTGCGTCACATAGCAGGGGCCGGCCTCGATCACGGTCACCGGCACAACCGCTCCGCTCGCATCAAAGAGCTGGGTCATGCCCACTTTTTTACCAAGAATGCCCTTCATTCGATCCTCCTGGGACTGACGGCTACGCCAAACCTGTAAACCACATCATCCCAGTGTCTGCGGGCAGGTTCATTGTCGAGGCCCGCTCTATAAGCCGGCCTTGCTGCGCCCATGCAGCCCGCAAACCACTGTATTGGGTTGTAGGCTAAAGTTTAATTTCGATATCCACACCCGCCGGCAAATTGAGCCGCGTCAGGTTTTCAATGGTCTTGCTGCCCGGGTCCACGACATCAATCAACCGCTTGTGCGTGCGCACCTCAAACTGTTCGCGGCTGTCCTTGTCAATGAACGGCGAGCGCATCACCGTGAACTTCTCCAGATGGGTCGGCAGGGGCACAGGCCCCACGACCTGGGCGCCGGTCTGTTCAGCGGCATCCACAATCTGGCGCACCGACGCATCCAACACGCGATGGTCGTATGCTTTGAGCTTAATCCGGATCCGTTGCTTTGCCATAGAGTTTCCTTTCGAGCACCTCTTTTCGCAAAAATCACCAGCAAAAATCCACTTCCAATCGCTTCCGTCTCAATGCCCTGCCTACCAAAGCGAGGGGAGAGCCAGAGCGCCTCGGCTCTCCCCATTCCATGCGCGCTTACTTGAGGATTTGAGTGATGACGCCTGCGCCGACGGTGCGTCCCCCCTCCCGGATGGCAAAGCGCGACCCCGTCTCCAACGCCACCGGCGAGATCAACGTCACCTTCATGTTGACATTGTCCCCCGGCATCACCATCTCCACCCCCTCCGGCAAG
>DATLZJ010000385.1:0-3161 GCA_035574055.1 Caldilineaceae bacterium | reverse complement strand
TAGGCATTGGCAAAGGTCGGGTCATTGCTGATGGCCTTGCGGTAAGCAGCCTCAGCGCCCGCCACATCATTGCGCCGGCGCAGCGCATCGCCGTAGGTGACTTGCGTCCAGGGTAAATCGGGCGCGGCCGCCACGGCTGCGCTATAGTAATTCATGGCGGGTTCCATCTGCCCCAGCTCTTCGCTGACGGTCGCCAGCCGGATGTAGGCATAGGCCCGGCTGGTCTCTGCGCTTCGCGGCGTCACCGTGGGCGACCGTGAGGCCAGCTCGAACATATCCAGGGCGGCCTGGTAGGCATCCATGGCGCGGGCTGTCTCCCCCTGGCGCTGCAACTGGTCGCCTAGCGCCAGCGCCAGCGTCGCCTCGTCCGGATTGGCGCGCATGGCCGTCTCCAACAGCGCCAGCACCTCGGCCTGTTCGCCGCCCAACTGGCGGAACTGATTGCTGAGGGCCAGATACAACTGGACCTGGGTGGGGTCCAGGCGGAAGGCTTTTTGATAGGCTGCCATCGCCTGCTCGGTGCGCAGCGCGGCGCTGTGCAGGTCGCCTTGCAGCGCATAGGCGGCCGCGCTGTTGGGCTGCATGACCAGCACCCGGTCCAGCTCGGCCTGGGCCGCATCCAGCCGGTTGGCGGCCAGCAACAGGGTCGCCAGCGCAAGCCGGGTCTGGGATGACTCCTGGCCGGTCAGGTCCTGAATCCAGATGGCCTGGCGGTAGAGGCTGCGGGCGTCGTCCACTGCGCCCTGGGCGGCCTCAACTTGGGCGGCTAAAGTCAGCACCTCCACCGACAAGGGATGGCGCGTGCGGAGCAGGCGCAGCAGCGCCTCTGCCTCGGCGTAGCGCCGCTCCTCCAGATAGGCGCTTGCCAGCATCAGTTGGTTGGCCTGGCTCGGCTGGAGCGCGACCGCCTCCTCGTAGAGACCCAGGGCCAGGTCCGTGCGGCTACGCTGGCGCCACAGGTCGGCCAGGGCGATCAGGCGCGACGCCTCATCGGGTAGATTGCGGTTCGCCACAGCCGCCTCAAATTGCTCGGCGGCGCACGCCTCCTGGCCGGCGCTCAGACAGGCGTCGCCCGCAGCCACGTGGAAGCGAGCGACATAGGGCGCGCCGCGCTGCGCCAGGTCAAACTCGGCAACGGCGCGCTCGATCTGGCCTAGTTCGGTGTGGAGCTGGCCCAGGCGGAAGTGGAGGACCGGCAGGTCAGCCTGCGCCATCGCCTGATCATACCACGCCAACGCCTCATTGAAGCGCCCGCGGGCATGGGCGATCTCGGCCATGCCCACCAGCGCCAACAGGTTGCCAGGGTCACGGTCCAACTCGGCGCGGTAGGCGGCCTCGGCCTCATCCCAACGGCGCTCGGCCAGCGCCGTGTTGCCCGCAATACTGCCCTCGCGCACGGCGTTGATGTCGGGGAGGGCGCGCACCGCATAAAGGGAATAGGACTGATCGTCCATGACCCACTCGAACCAGTCGGGGGCAAGCCGGAGCTGAATCTCCAGGCTGCTCCCGCTGGGCGCAATAATATAGCCCACCTCGTAACGGCGCAGGATCGCCATCGAGGCAGCGGTCAGGTAGCGTGAGCGGAAAAAGGCGGCTTGGTCAATCAGCCGTTGCAGCGCCGCCTCCTGCTGGTCCGCCGGGAAAATCTCACTGGTCGTCGGCACCCGGTGAGCCACGATGTGCCCCTGCGCCACATAGGCCGGGATGGAAACGCTCAAATCCTGGTCAGCCAAGACCGTCGCCGGCCCATTGATCCTGGTCAACTCGTCCAGCCGGGAGAGCAGCCGCTCCGGCGTCGGATAGTAATAGGGATAGGCGGCGCGGTCATGCAACATCTGCAAATTGCGGATGATCATGGGGCTGAGGAGCAGCCCAAGGATCAGCGCCGCCATCACCGGCATGAATGACTCGGCCAGCCGCCGGCCCGCCGGCTGTGGCTGCCATGAGGTAGCCAAGCCCGCCAGCGCCCGGCCCGCCACTGCCACCAGCGGCATCGTGACCAGCGCCAGGATCAACGCATAGGGTAGCAGCCAGACAAAGCGCCAGAGGATCCAGGGCATGACCAGGCTGCCGATGAGCGGCGTGACCAGCGGGTTGAACATGACAAAGAGGACAGCCAGGGTAACGCTCAAGGCGAACTGGGCGCCCAGGTTGCGGCGCAGCCCCGGCAGCAGCAGGGGCAACAGCAAGATCGCCAGCAGATAGGGCGGCTCCAGAATGATGTTCGGGTCGGAGATGTAACGGTCCAGGCTGAAGAGCAGCAGCCGGCGCCGGTTCATGTTGACGGCAAACCGCCAGATGAGGAAGGGGTCGGTAGGCGAATTGGCCTCGGAGGCGTCGAGCTGCGAAAGGTCGGGCAGCGCGCCGTAAAGGTCCAGCGTCGGCAGATAGATAAAGGGAAACGCCGGCACCAACTTGTATCCCACCGGCCATCCCTCCAGGCTGGAAGGGTAGGACGGGGCGAGGGGCGCTTCGCCGCGCGATAGGACAAGCTGCACCATCGGCAGCGCCATCGCCAGCACGACCAGGGCGGCCAAAGCCGCCACCCGCAGGCGCACGAGCGCCGTTCGCCACGCCAACAGAAGATGTAGCCCGCCAAACGCCGTCAGCGCCAGCGCCAGCATGGCGGCGATCAATGGATGGATCGCAGAGACGGCCAGCGTCGCCGCCGCAGCCACCCGCCAGGCGCCCCCCTGTCCATCGCGCAGATAGCGGATGGCGCAGGCAAAGACCACCGGCAGCATGGCGACCGGCACCATAAACTTGTCGGCGATGATGCGCTCGAAGAAGAAGAGGCTGACATTGTCGCCCCGCAGGAAGGGCGCGGCCAGATAGACCAGGAGCTGGAGGAGGACCATCCAGAGGGCAAAGCGCCGCCCCTGCCTGGCGCCGGATAGCCCCATCCCTACGGCGCGGCCCAGGGTGTAGCTGGCGAAGATGGACCAAAGCGCGATCATGGGGCGAGACGCGGTGGCGGTCAGCGGGATCGGCTCGATGTGCGAAAAATAGCTCCACAGATAGGAGAGGGGCAGCGATTGGTTGAAGGCCATTCGCACCCCTGGCCCCAGATCGGTGCCGAAGAGCGGCTCGGCGCCGTTGAGCGGCAGCCCGGCCAGGGCATCGGCGGCAAAGGAGCTGACGGCATAGGCGTCTCCGTCAAT
>DATLZJ010000384.1:0-6695 GCA_035574055.1 Caldilineaceae bacterium | reverse complement strand
AGCAGCACCGGCAGGGTGTGGCTCAGGATCAGCCGGCCGCGTAGGCTATGCATGGGGAGCAGCCCCCTGGGGTGCCAGCTGGTAGCCAATCCCGCGCACCGTTAGAATCCGGCGTGGGCGTTGCGGGTCCTCCTCGATCTTCTCGCGCAACGCATGGATATAGACATAGACCGTCTGCGGCTCGCCAAGATACTTCGGCCCCCACACGCGTTCCTGCGGTTGTTCGGGCGAGAGAAACCTTTTGTATCTCCGTGGTATGTAGGTATACGCCCACCAGCAGTCGTTAGGTTCGGTATGGGGCCGGCGATGAGACAAATGACGGTTGAAAGAGGCAAGCGCCTGTGCTACAGTCAGCGTGGTGATGATGTCAGGCGATGAACAAATGGGTCTTGGACAGGCCAGCTAAAGGAACTTCCCCTATGCCTTACCACCGAGCCGCCCGCCGTCCCGTAGCGGCCGAGCTTTCGTTTGAGGAGTGGTTTTTACAGTTGAGCCATGACCACCAGATGCGCTTGCTGCGCCAATTGCTGGCCCTGCGGCTGCACCTGGGCGCAACGTTGGCTGCTGTGCAGGCTGACCCGCTCAGCCGGCTGAGCGCCAACTAGGGTATCTCCTAGATTTCACTTACTTTTGACTTACGCCGGCTCCATCACTTGTCCAATGCGCTGTCATTGGTTTTCTGTTATCTTATAGGCATGAGCCATGACCGGTGAGGAAGCCGTTGCACTGATCTTGTTGATCGTACTCTGATCGAGGCTCTGATTTCCACCTCAGGCCGTGCCGCGGCTGCCATTGCACGAGCCTGGTATACCTCTCTTTCCCCTTTGCAGCGGGCCTGGTATGTTTGGGGAGCGACCAGGCCCGCTGCCTGTATTCGGGGTTTTGCCTCGTTGCCCGCTGCGCCTACCTGAGTTACACTGCTGCCATGTTTGAGCACCTGCCTGTCCTGATCAAGGGCGCGGGCGACCTGGCAAGCGGGGTCGCGTTGCGCCTCCATCGCAGCGGCTTTCGGGTGGTAATGACCGAGGTGCCCCATCCCCTGGCTGTGCGCCGCACTGTCGCCTTTGCCGAGGCTGTCTTTGCGGGCAGTACGACGGTCGAGGAGGTGACGGCGCGGCGCTGTACGCCGGGGGAGTTGCGCGCGGTTTGGGCGGCCGGCGAAATTCCGGTTCTGGTGGACCCCACCGCCCAAGTGCGTCTGACCCTCAAACCGCCGATCCTAGTGGATGGCATCATGGCGAAAACCAACACCGGCACCCGGATGGACGACGCCAAGCTGGTAGTGGCGCTCGGCCCCGGCTTCACGGCAGGCCAGGACTGCCATGTGGTGGTTGAGACCAACCGGGGCCATCATCTGGGGCGCGCCATCTGGTCCGGCCCGGCTGAAGCAGACACAGGCCAGCCGGGTGTGCTGGCCGGCGCGCCGCCCAACATCACCCGCGTCCTGCGCGCGCCGCAGGACGGCCACGTGCGCGCCCACTTTGCCATCGGCGACCGGGTGCCCGCAGGGGCCATTGTCGCCACCGTCCAGAGCAGCGCCGGCAGCCGCCCGGTGGTGGCGCCCTTTGCCGGGGTGCTGCGGGGGATCGTGCATCCGGATGTGCCCGTCTATGCCGGTATGAAGATCGCCGACCTGGACCCCCGTGCGCGCCCCGAATATTGCTTTACGGTCTCTGACAAGTCACTCGCCATCGGCGGCGGCGTACTGGAGGCCGTCCTGATGTTCTGCCGCCAACTCCCATTCCGCCAGGCGGCTGTACCGGCAATGCCGTCGCGCCCGGCTTCATCTTCCCGGCGCAGGCGCCGGTAGCCAATCCTGCTTCCCGCCAGCCATCAACATCCGCCAAAGAGACCCGAAATCGAGAGCGATACCATGTGCGCGATGACCCTCTTTCCTGTTGAGCAACTGCCCCTGGTCCGGCCCGGCGACGACCTGGCCGCGCTCATCGTCGAGCATCTCCACCGCCAGGGCGAGACACTCCAGCCGGGCGATATCCTGGTAATCGCCCAGAAGGTGGTCAGCAAGGCGGAAGGGCGGCTGGTACGGCTGGCCGAGGTGACGCCCAGCGAGCAGGCGATTGCGCTGGCCGAGACGGTCAACAAGGAGCCGCGCCATGTTCAGGTGATCCTGGACGACAGCCGCAGCCTCGTGCGTGTGCGCAAGGGGTTGCTGGTGGTGGAGCAGCGTATGGGGTGGGTCTGCGCCAACGCCGGGGTGGACCGCAGCAATGTCGCGCCCGGCGAGGAGGAGCTAGTGGCGCTGCTGCCGCAAGACGCCGACGCCAGCGCCGAACGGCTGCGGGCGCGCTTCGCCGAGCTGACCGGCGTCGCCCCAGCGGTAATTATCAACGACAGCCACGGCCGCGCTTGGCGGATCGGCACGGTCGGCGTCTGTATCGGTTGTGCAGGGCTGCCGCCGGTCTGGAACCAGCGGGGGATGCATGACCTGTTTGGCTATGAGCTAGCCAGCAGCGAGGAATGTATTGCCGACGAATTGGCCGGGGCGGCCAGCCTGCTCATGGGCCAGAGCAACGAAGGCCGCCCCGTCGTGGTGATCCGCGGCTATCGCTTGCCCCCCAACACAACCCCCGCCCCCGCAGTCACCATCCAGCGCCCTGCCCACATGGACGCCTTCCGCTAATGGAGACGTTCATTCTGCTTGATCTGAAGTAGTTTGATCGCCAAGCATGGTACTCAGTCTTGCGACTGCAACGGGAGAAGAAACGCGTTATCTTTGTAGCGTTCACCGCTGCGACCCACCACCGGCAGGCGCTCGCCGGTCAGCTCATCGTACATCCCGATCAGGAGCAGCAGCGGGCGATCAGGCTCTGCTTCGACCGGCAGCTCGATGGTCTCATCAACGATCTCGCCTCTCTCCCACCAAGTCGTCGGGTAACGCCATTGGCGCGGCGCCGCGTCGTGTTGGGCCAGGATCGCGCCAGTAGCCGGATCAACCAGATGGACGAAGACCTTGTAGGAGCGGTCCATCCGCCGGAGGGCCTGCCAGTAGAGCGTCAGTCGCAAGGTCTCTGCCCTTGCCAGGTCATAGCCGTGCAAATAGATGTCGTCGCCCAGGCGCAGATCGGCGGCATGACCGGGCGTAGGTGGGTGGAAGCGGCGCGGCAGCGGCGCAACAACCAGCGGCCCCAGGCTCACCGGCTGCCCGGCAAGGGCCTGGCTCCCCGTCTCGCGCAGGAGTAGCTCCAGCTCATAGGCCGCGGGCGGCTGGTGGGGAGGGATGCGGATCAGGAACTCACCGCGCACGACCTCATCTGCCTGCCAGCGAGAGGTAGGCCAGTCGGGGCTGATGGCAAAACAGTCCAGCAGCCAGGGAGTCCCATCTTGGCCGGCCAGCCGGGCGCAGACATCAAAATCGGCGGAGGGTGGGCCGGCGGCGGTCCAGCGCACGTCAACCGGGACCAGGTCGCCCTGGAGCCTGTAGGATGGCCCATAGCCCGCCCTGATCAAGCCGATCTCGCCGGTCAACCAAGGTCCTCGTTCAAAGTCGCTGCCGGCGCGCGGGGTGGTCGTATAGACGACGGTCTCCTCGTCCTCGTAGCGCGGCCTTACGGTGAGCCAATCCTTCCATGCCTCAATCTGCTCCTCCGTGGCGAACTCCTTGTGAAGGATCAGATAGCGGACGTTGGCATCGGCCAGGTAGCGAAGCTGGCGGCTTACGTCCAGCAGCGCCGGGTTCATCTCACGCCGGAAGAGCAGATCGTCCAAAAAGGGCGAATTGACCATATAGATGATGGTCTCGCGGGGCTGGCGGGAGACATGGCCGCCGACCAGCGGCTTGCCATGATGGGTCTGGTAATACATGTAGAACTTGTCCGCCTGCCGCGGGGCAATGGGTAAGTCAAGGATGGCGAAATGCTCCGGCTCCTGCGCCAGCCGGTGATACCAATCGGGGAGGGTCGTCTTAGTCAAGGGATAGGGCGCCAGACAGGATTCGGCCAGGATCAAGAGGCTGAGGGCGGCGAGCAGCGGCGGGGTGCGCCGCGGGCCAAGCCGCTGGCGCAGCGCCGCGGCGCCAAATCCGGCCAGCAGGGCGATCGGTAGACCGAGAAAGACGTTGTAGCGATGGGGCCGGCGCACGACGCGTGTCAACAGCCCCTCTTCCACCAACGGATAGGGCGTGGGCAGGGACGGATACGCCTGGCCGCCTATGGTGATCCTGGGGCCTAAGGCCAGGATCATCAGGGCCAGCGCCATCAGCAGCCAGAAAATGGCCCTGCGCCTGCCAGCCGCCAGCCCGATCCCGGCGAGCGCCAGCGCGCCATAGCCCAGGAAGTTGACCTGTTCCTGGCCAAACTGCACGCGTTCAGGCAGGCGCGACGCCAGCGACGACCAGAGCAGGTTGCGCTGATGGGGGATAATATAGCCCAGGAGGTCGCTGGAAAAGGACGGCTCGTACACCATCAGGTCATCGGCAAAGGGACGGGTGAGCTGGGCGTGGATGACGGGAAGGGCGAAGGGCGCCATCAACAAGATCGCCGCGCTGCCCGCGCGCAGGAGGGCGACCCAACTCTGCCGGCGCCAGGCCAGGCGGTGCGCCAGGAGGAGATAGAGGAGGAACAGCCCCAGCACCGGAACAGCCATGATCAGCAATTGCCAGCGGGAGATGCCGAGCAGGGCCAGGAAGAGCGCGGCCAGCAAGCTGTCTCGCCAAGCGCCGCGCGTCACCGCGCGCTGCACATAAAGGAGGGCGAGGGGCAGCCACGCCACCGTCAGCATGTTGGGATGGTCGGATTCGGATAGGGTATAAGGCCAGAAGCCGTAGACCAGCCCCGCCATCCAGGCTGCCCCACGGCGGCGCAGATAAGCCGCCGCCAACAGGTACATGGCGTAGGCGTTAAGGGTGAACAGCAGGAGGAAGGTGAGGCTGTAGGCGGCGTTGTTGCCAAAGGTCGCCTGGAGGGGGAACCACAGGGCGAAGTTGAGCCAGGCAATGTTATGGGACGTGAGGGAGACGCCTGTAGGATGAAAGAGTAACGGCGTGAACAGGGGGTCCCAGCCGTTGAGCAGCGCATTCTTGAGCCACCAGAAGGTCCAGAGATGGACCCAGACATCGCTGCCGGCCCCCATCGGCACGCGAGCGCCCAGGGCAGCGGCCAAGGGCCAGGTCATGGCGACCGATAACGCCAGATAGAGCCAGGCCGGGGAGAGCGGCAAGATTCGGGTCCACCGGCGAGTCGTCACCGGCCGCCAGTCTTCCTTTGCGGCGCGCTCGCTCAATGATATTGCGGCAGCCAGTCGCCGTGGGCCTCGATCAGGTCGTCCACCAGATGCCAGATTTGGTCCAGGTCCAGCTCGGCGGCGGTGTGGGGGTCGAGCATGGCGGCGTGGTAGATATGCTCGCGCTTGCCGGTCAGCGCCGCCTCCACCGTCAACGCCTGTACATTGAGATTGGTCTGCATGAGCGCGGCCAGGTGGGGCGGCAGCTCGCCCACCGCAACGGGCTGGACGCCGTTCTTGTCCACCAGGCAGGGCACCTCCACACAAGCGCCCTGGGGCAGGTTGCTGATCAGCCCGTGGTTGGGCACATTGCCGTTGATGACGCGTGGCGTCCCCGTCTCCATGCTGTGAATGATGCCGGAGCCGTACTCATGGCTGCGGCGCACGGTGAGCTTGGCGTTGGGGTCTTCGAGGCTCTGGCGCATCCGCTCCCAGCCGGCGATCTGCGCCTCACAGCGGCGGATGTATTCGTCCAGCGGGATATTGAACTCCTCGATCAGGTCGGGCCGGTCCCGCTTGATAAACCAGGGCACATACTCGGCAAAATGCTCGCTGGATTCGGTTACAAAATAGCCAAGCCGCTTAAAGACCTCATAGCGCACCCGGTTCCAGTCGGGCACCCGTCCCTCCTCGATGACCTGGCGGATGCGCGGGTAGAGGTCCTCCACCTCGCCATCCTTGCGCCGCTCGAAGGTGAGGTAGAAGGCCATGTGGTTGATGCCGGCGCAGAAGTAGTTGATCTCCTCGATGGGGACGTTGATGTCGCGCGCCAACTGTTCGGCTGTCCCCTGGACGCTGTGGCAGAGGCCCACGGTCTTGATTTTGGTGGCTCGGCTGATCGCCCAGCAGTTCATCACCATCGGGTTCACATATTGAAGGAAGGTCACATCTGGGCATAGCTCCTCCATATCGCGGCACATCTCCAGCAGCACCGGAATGGTGCGCAGGCCGCGCATGATGCCGCCGATGCCCAACGTATCGGCGATGGTCTGGCGCACCCCATACTTCTTGGGCACCTCGAAGTCAATCACCGTGCTGGGCTTGTAGCCGCCCACCTGGATCATGGAGATGGCGTAGTCGGCGCCATCCAGCGCCCGGCGCCGGTCGGTGGTCGCTTCGATGGTGGGCTTGGCCTCTACCGCCTCGGCGACCTTGTGGGCCACGATCTCGGAGGTGCGCAACCGCTCGCCGTCAATATCGTGCAGGCTAATGGTCACATCGGCCAGCTCCGGAAAGCTGAGAATGTCGCCCATCAGGTTTTTGGCAAAGACGGTGCTGCCCGCACCGATAAAGGTGACTTTGGTCATAGTAATGGGTACCTTTCACAAAAAACGTGTAGACGGTGAAGCATCTAGACGGTGAAGTGCTTGAAGGTCGGCAGGTGGTCCCGATTCTGGGCGAACATCTCGTTGACCATCTGCCTGATCTCGGCCAGCGAGAGCACCGCTGCGGTCAAC
>DATLZJ010000383.1:0-11608 GCA_035574055.1 Caldilineaceae bacterium | reverse complement strand
GACGACCTGTTGGCGCGCGTGCCCCTGCGTCGCAAGGAATGGATGCACCTGGTGCAGTGCGGCGCGCTGGATGGGCTGGGCGCAAGCCGGATGGCGATGCTGGCTGCCGCAGGCGGGGAGCAGGCCGGCAATCGGCGAATCAATCAGCGCAGGGTCAATCATCGAGAAGAAGCGGGCGCGCGCCAGATGGCCTTTGAGTTCGTCGCCCAGGCGGTCGCCGCCGAGAGCGACGCCCAGCGGCTGGCTTGGGAGCAGCGCATCTTAGGCTTGCCCGTCAGCCTGCACCCGCTACAGACGTTGGCGGAGACGCGGCGCGCCGGCTCATTGGCGCAGGCCAGGGCGCGGCCCGGCCAGCTTGTGGAAGTGGATGGGACGCGTCTGCCCGGCCAGACTGGCGGCAGGGGGTGGTTTTTGGCCGATCCGGTAGACTATGCCCTGGCTGTCTTACCCAAGGGAACGGCAGCGCCGCGGCCCTGGCGCCCGATTCGCGTCGCCGGGCGCTGGCAGCAAGACCCGTGGGGCAATGCATGGCTCCAGGTGGAGAGGTGGTCGCCTCTGGAGCGGGAGCCGCATGAGGGCGCGGGCTAGCGGAGTGAGCGCACGTGGTTGATGATCGCCAAGAGTTGTTGGTCGCTGAGGTCAGGCCGCCCGCCGCTGGGGGGCATGATGACGCCGGTGGTGTTGCGCGGGTCATCCGGCGCGACGCCGGCGCGGATCAGCGCCAGGGCATCGGCGTCGTTGCCGTGGATCACGTCGGAGTCTACCAGGGACTTGCCCAGGCCCGGCATCCCCTGGGCATCCTCGCCGTGGCAGACGGCGCAGCTCGCCAGGTAGAGCTGGCGCCCTTCATCGAGTGCTTCTGAATCATTACCGGCAGTTGCCGCTTGCGAAACGGGCGCGGCGGCAGGCGCCGACTGCATGGCGACGCCGGGCAACTGGGTTAGCGTCAGGGCCTGGACCTTGCCGCCCTCCCACTGGTAAAGGAGTACAAAAGCCAGGATGACCGCGGCGATCAGCCCACCCACCTGCCACCAAGGCGAGGGCCGGTTTGCGATCTCATCCGGTTCGCCTGCCGTCAGTGCAATCAGGCACATGATGGTGATGATGAAGAAGGCGGTCATTGCCAAGAAGGGAATGGTGATGAAGCCCAGCCAGTTGATCCAGGCAACGGTGCAGGGGACGCCGCTCCGGCAGACCGTCGGTGCGCCGAAAATGGTGGTCTTTTCCAGCAGATAGTGGTATGTGGAGACGCCCTGGCCGATGATGGTGAAGGGCAGGACCAGGTAAGGCAGGCTGCCGTCCTGGCGCAGGAGACCAACCGCCAGGATGACCGTCAACGGGTACATGAGAATCCGCTGGTACCAGCACAGGTCACAGGGGAGATAGCCCTTGACCTCGCTAAAGTAGAGGCTGCCTAGCATGGCAACCCAGGCGACCACCAGGGCGACATAAAGGCTGGAACGGTTGAAAAACTGGACGGGATTGAAGACTTGCATGGTCGTTGTCCTCTGCGCCGATGACACAGGCGCATGTTGAGCCGGAACGCCGCCGGATGGCCGGTTGGACCGGAGTATTAGGACGGCGACGCCGGGAACACTACGGCGCGCGGCGGCGAACTCTCATCCGGCGGGATGAAGCCGTAGGCGCGCGAGACGATATAGAGCGGGCGGTTTTTGACTTCGTCGTAGATACGGCCTAAATATTCGCCCAGGACACCCAGAAAGATCAACTGTACCCCGCCCAAGAAGAGCACACTGACCAATGTTGTGGCCTGGCCCAAGAAGAAGCTGCTGCCGGAGAGGCGCAGGATGATGGTGAGTATGATGCCGATGAGGCTGAGCGTTGCCAGGAAAAAGCCGACAAAGGTCGCCAGGTGGAGCGGGACATAGCTGAAGCTGGTGATGGCGGAAACGGCCAGCCGCACCATCTTGCGCAGGGGGTAGTGGGTTTCGCCCGCATACCGTTCGGCGCGGGCATACTCGATGCCGGTCTGGCGGAAGCCCACCCAGCTCGACAACCCGCGCATAAAGCGGTGCTGCTCGCGCAGCCGGCGCATGGTCAACACCACTCGGCGGTCCATCAGGCGAAAGTCGCCGGTATCCAGGGGGATTGGCACATCGGTGATGCTGCGCAGGAGGCGGTAAAAGAGGCTGGCCGTCCAAAGTTTGAACTTGGTCTCTCCCTCACGCGTGGCGCGGACGGCATAGACGACTTCATAGCCCTCCCGCCACTTTTCGATCATGCGCAAGATGACCTCCGGCGGGTCTTGCAGGTCGGCGTCCATGACGATGACGGCATCGCCTTCGGCAAAGTCGGCGCCGGCGGTGATGGCGATCTGGTGGCCGAAGTTGCGGCTGAACTCCAGCACCTTCACCCGTGGGTCTTTGGCGTGTAGCTCCAGGAGCAGGGCGAGCGAACGGTCGGTGCTGCCGTCATTGACGCAGACCATCTCCCAGCTCGCGCCGGAAGTCTCCATGATGCTGACCACCCGGCGGTATAGCTCCGGGATCACAGCCTCTTCGTTCCAGATGGGGATCACCAGCGAGATGGTGGGCCGGCGACTTTGCTCTTCTTGTGCCATGCGATGTATCGTAAACCAAAGAAAATGGCCGGTCAAAATAGCTCTGGAGTGGCATAGGGCGCCACGCGACCTGGGCCATTTGCCAGCGTATTGTAGCCCAAACTTGCCGAGCGCGGATAGGGCCAATTGACGTAGCTTTATTGACGTAACTATGGCGGAGTGCTAGACTGTCGCACGGTCTGTACCCCGGCGGCGCTACGTGTGAGCTGTTGGATCAGCGTCGCCTCGACGCGCCGTGGCATGAGTAGCACGTTGTAGAAATGATGATCATAGAAATGATCATAGAAGTGATAGAAGTGTAGGACGCATGGCGTTCAGAGCAAAGCCGCCCACGCAAGCAGGGCGTTCGGTATGGTCAGATTTGGCGGGCAGTCTACCGCGTTTCCCCAGCAACGTAGGCGCGAGTCTGACTGCCGGCGCCTACTTGCCTAGCTTTCGCAACAAACAGCTTATCTTTGGACGGATTGACATGCCCGGCCGGGTCCATGTCTACACCACGGACTGTGAGGCCGGCGAGCGGCTGCGGGTGCAGTTGTTGGTGCCTGTGCTGCCTACGGGTGGGGCCTTGGCGCCGGCTGTGGCTGTGGTCGCCCAAAGCCTTCCCTACAGCGCGGATGTGCAGAAGTTGCCGTTGCCGCTGCCGGCGGGATACAGCGCGGTGGTGGCGCCGCCGCCGGGGGAGCTGGTTGCGCCGGTCGTGGACCGGCTGACGCGCGCCGGGTTCTACCTAGGCCCGGTCATTGATACCCGCACCTTGGTCGGCGGGCGCTGCTATATTGTGGTGTGGAGCCCTCACAAACACCTGGGGAAATATGTGTTACAACTGGGCTATGCCTGGCCCTGGTCCTGGCGCTACTGGCTACAACTGCCGCGCTTCTGGTGGCAGATCCGCGGGTGGTTCGGGTTGAGCCGCTGGCAAGCCTATGCAGCCGCGGCCCTCCTCTTGTTGTTGGCGCTGCTGCTGCGCGCTGTGCGCCGCCGGCGGCGAGCGCGCCAGGCCGAGCCTTCGGTTGCTTAAGGGGTAGGTAGGAGGGTTTTATAGGGGCAGGTCTTGTGCCTGCCCACCTGCGTCTACCAGGGTGGGCGCCCATCAGGGGCGCCCCGACAAAATGCCGCTGATCAGTGTTTAGAGAAAGACCAAACCTGTGCGCATTATTCTGTATTTAGGGAAGGGTGGGGTCGGTAAGACCACGGTCGCCGCGGCCTCGGCGCTGCGCAGCGCCCAACTTGGCTATAAAACGCTGGTGGTCAGCACCGACATCGCCCACAGCTTGGCCGATAGTCTGGATATGCCCCTGCGCGGGGAGCCGACGCCGGTGGCGGACAATCTGGACGCCCAGGAGATCAATGTGCTGGACGAGATCCGCCAGCATTGGGGCCAGATGCAGGGCTATGTAGGTAACATGTTGCGCCGCCAGGGTATGAGTAAAGCCGTGGCCGAGGAGATGGCCGTCATTCCCGGTATGGAGGAGGTGGTCAGCCTGCTCCACATCAACAGGCAGGCCCAGGAGGGCAACTATGACCGGGTAATCGTGGACGCTGCGCCGACCGGCGAGACCATCCGCCTGCTCTCGGTGCCGGAGAGCTTCCAGTGGTATGTGGGGCGCATGATGGGGTGGGGCGACGCCACCCTGCGCCTGGCGAGCGGCCTCTTGCGCCGGGTCATGCCCGACAAGGACCCATTTGTCGGCTTGAACAATCTGGTTGCCGGGGTGAAGGAGCTGCAAAGGGTGCTGCTGAACCCCACCATCACCAGCTATCGGGTGGTGCTCAACCCGGAGAAGATGGTAGTCAAGGAGGGCGCACGGGCCGTCGCCTACCTTTCGCTCTTTGGCTATCCGGTAGACGCGGTGGTGGTGAACCGAGTGCTGCCCGGCGTCGAGAGCAATGGCCGGGGCCAGGCGCAGGTAGTTGCGCCCAGCGATGACCCGTACCTGCACCGGCTCCAGATGATCCAGTGCACCTACTTGGGCGAGATCGAACGAGACTTCTACCCGCTGCCGATCCTGCGCGCCGGCTGGTTTGGCGAGGAGATGGTCGGCCTGCAACGGTTGGAGCAGCTTGCAGTCACGCTCTTTGGCGAGCGTGACCCTGGCGAGGTCTTCTTTGTGGGCCAGGCGCAAGAGATCCACGAGGAGGGCAATGATTTTGTGCTCAAGCTGCCCCTGCCCAATGTTGAGCTGGACAAGGTGAAGCTGGCGAAGCGGGGCGATGAGTTGTTTGTCAGCATTGGCAATTTCAAGCGTGAACTGTTGCTGCCGTCCGTTCTGGCCCAGCGGGAGGCCAGCGGCGCGGTGTTTACCAACGGTGTGTTGACGGTGCGCTTTCCACCGGCCAGAGAATCGGTAGCTTAGGAGATGGACGCAACGCGCGCAGTGAGGGGCGCGCTGGATGGCGCGCTGAATGTGGTGACAAACAGCCTGGCGACCGGCCTAGGCGCGGCTGTGGGCAGCCAGCTTGCCCTGCGGGGGGCTGCCTGGCTGCAGCCGCGACCCATGCCGCACCAAATGGCCGGCTGGCTGGAGCATCCGGCCCGGCTGCGCTATCGCAACCCAGGCGAGTTGCTGGGGCTATTCGGTCTGTACAGCGGGATGGAGGTGCTGGACCTGGGCTGTGGCACCGGGTTGTTTACCGTCGAGATGGCGCGCATGGTCGGCCCCACCGGAACGGTCCATGCGGTGGACCTCCAGGCGCCGCTGCTGGCGCAGACGCGCCGGCGGCTGGAAGCGGCCGGCCTGGCCGAGCGGGTGCGCTTCCACCATGCCGGCGCCTATGGGCTGCCGTTGGCCGAAAATTCCGTAGATGTGGCCCTTGCGGTGGCGGTATTGGGGGAGATTCCCAATCGCGTGAGCGCCCTGAGCGAGCTGCGCCGGGTGATCAAGCCGGGGGGACGGCTGGCGGTCAGCGAGGAACTGCCGGACCCGGCCTATGTGCCGGCGCCGCTGCTGCGCGGTTGGGTCGAGCGGGTGGGGTTTCGCGTCGGGGGCAAAACGGGGACGCCCTTCTGTTATAGCATGGTGTTCTTGAACGAGAAGTAGCCCCTCTCTGGTTTGGAACCCACCTTCCTTCCTACACCTCTGGACAATGCTAGACTCATCACTAGAGTTGCACTTGCCGTACATTACCAACGGGCTGCCGGGGATCGGGGGCCAGTTGCGGGTGACGTCCGACCACTTTATTGTGGAGGAGGTTCCGCTCTATGCGCCCTCAGATGAAGGGCAACATCTCTACGTCAACCTGACCAAGACCGGCAGCACGACCAAAGAGGTGCAGATGCAGCTGGAGCGGCTCTTCGGGCTGCGCCGGGGCGATGTGGGCTTTGCCGGTCTGAAGGACAAGCAGGCGCGCACCACCCAGACCTTTAGCCTGGCGGTCGGCTACCGCCCGCCGAGCTTCGCCGAAGACGCCATCCAGCGCATCCGCGACCATCTGCCGGTGGAGGTTCATTGGGCCAGATTCCATCGCAATAAGTTACGGCCGGGCCATTTGCTGGGGAATCGCTTTACGATCACCATCAGCAGGCTGGCCTGCGGGCTGGACGAGGCGATGGCGCGGGCCGAGGCCATTCGCGCCGCGTTGGCCCAGACCGGCTTGCCGAACTACTTCGGCCCTCAGCGGTTTGGCCCTTCCGGCAGCAATGTGCGCCAGGGGCTGGAGATTTTGGCAGGCGTGCGCACCAAGCGCGACCGCTGGCTGCGCCGTTTTCTGATCTCCAGCGTCCAGAGCTATTTGTGCAACTGTTATCTGGCGCGGCGGGTGGCGATCGGCGCGTTCGAGCGCCTGCTAGTGGGCGATATCGCCAAGAAGGTTGCTACCGGCGGCATGTTTCAGGTCGAGGACTTGGCCGCCGAGCAGCCTCGCTATGCCGCCCGCGAGATCAGCTTTACAGCTCCGCTCTATGGCCCCAAGATGTGGGCGGCCAAGGCGGAAGCCGGCGCGCTGGAGGAGGCGGTGTTGGCCGCCTCTCCGGTGACGCTGGAGCAGCTTGCCGCGGCGCGTGTAGAAGGGGGGCGGCGGCTGGGCCGCCTGTTGGTGGAGGAAATCTCCATGGAGCCGGCCCAAGTGGACGAGGAGGCGGCTGTTACTTTACGCTTTCAACTGCCCAAGGGAGCCTTTGCGACCACGCTCTTGCGCGAGTTCATGAAAGTGGACTTGGCCCAAGCGCCGGCTCTGGATGATGAATCCGATGATGTGTGACCGGATGATATATGAGCCGGGTGACGCGTAGCCTCAGCCTGGTTCCTGGCAAGGAGTGGCGTCGCTGTGTGTAGTCACTAGGAGCCGGTGTGAACAAGTCGAGTCGAAAACCTGTCCAGGGTCAAGGACCCTCTGAAGGACAGTGGAATCCGCCTATGGATCTGCCCCTCTTCCCGCTCAATGTGGTGCTGTTTCCGGGCATGGTGCTCCCCCTCCATATCTTCGAGCCACGCTACCTAGAGATGATCAACCGTTGCTTGGATGAAGAGATTCCCTTCGGTGTGGTGCTGATCCAGGAGGGGCACGAGGTGGGCGGCGCAGCGCGGCCCTACATGGTTGGCACTGCCGCCCGCATCATGCGGGTCGAGCGGTTGGTGGACGAGCGCATGAACATTACCGTCGTCGGGACACAACGCTTCCGCATCCTGGAACTGAACCGCAGCCGCAGCTACTTGAGCGCCGCCGTCAGCCACTTTCCAGCCATTAACGGCAGCACCCGGATTGCCATGGATATGGCTCAGAAGGTGCGGCCCAAGATCATCGAGTATGTAGAGCTGTTGAGCAAGGCCAGCCAGACCAAGCTCAAGCTCGACCGGCTTCCGGAAGACCCGACCACCCTGGCCTTTCTCGTCGCCATTGCCCTACAGATCAACAACCGGGACAAGCAGCAGTTGTTGGAGATCCCCGGCATTCCAGAGATGTTGGACCGCGAGCGCTATCTGCTGTCGCTGGAGCTGCTGCTCTTGCGCCACATGGTCGAGACGCAAGATGCGATCCTTGCCATGAGCGGCGGCTCGACCGGTTATATCTTCCCCAATTGACCCCAATTGACATCGCCATCGCGTCCGGCAGCCTTTGCTCTGATTTTGCTTTCTCACTCTATTTGCTTTCTGGCTCTATCGGTGCTATACTTGGCGGCACAGCGGGGGATTAGCTCAGTTGGCTAGAGCGCCACGTTGACATCGTGGAGGTCACTGGTTCAAGTCCAGTATCTCCCACTCCCACCCGGCGCTACGCTCTCGTGTCCATGGCCTTGCCATGACATCTCGGCGCCGGGTGTGTTGCTGTTTCATGACAACTTCAGATGGTGAACACGTTGACCAGGAGCAGTAGGAAGCTCCGTTGCCTCCAGAGAGCGGTAAGCATGGGCTGGAACTTACCGCAGGCAGCCCTTCCGAAGACCGCCTGGGAGTGGGTTGGCGAACCTTCCTGTAGACAGGGGCAGTAGCCAATTCCGGTTGGCGCCGTTATCCGCCCCCGAGTGGTCTCTGGCCGCGCCGGCCAGGGGCAAGATGGGTGGAACCGCGAGCCTACGCCTCGTCCCATGTGGATGAGGCGTTTTTGTTTTTATCTCTTTTTGGTTGCTATATGTTGGACCAACGCCTGGAGAGCGTCCGGCGCTACCCTGAGGTGATCGCCGCAGCACAACACTTCCCGATCCCGACCGAGCGGTTGGTGGACCTTTGTATCGCCATCCAGCAGGTTCCCGCGCCGACCGGCCACGAAGGCCCGCGCGCGGCGTGGGTGGAGCGGCGGCTGCGCGACCTGGGGCTGGCGGAGGTGGAGCAAGACCACCTGTTCAATGTCTACGGGCGAGTGCGCGGGCGGAGCAATGGCCCTGCCGTGCTGGTCACCGCTCACACCGATACTGTCTTTGCCGCCGATACTGACCTTTCCGTGACCCACGACGAGGCGAACGGGCGCATCTATGGGCCGGGGATCGGCGACAACTCGATGGGCGTGGCCGCATTGTTGGCGCTGGCCGAGGCGCTCTGCCGGCTGCCGCCGCCGCCGACCTCCATCTGGTTGGTCGCCAATAGCGGCGAGGAGGGGTTGGGCGACCTGCGGGGGATGCGCGCAGTGATGGACCGTCTTCAGCCGGAGGTTGGCGCTTCGCTGGTGATCGAGGGGATGGGCTTAGGGCGGATCGTCCACCGGGCGTTAGGCTCCCGGCGCTATCGCATCAACGTTGATGCGCCGGGGGGCCATAGCTGGAGCGACTTCGGCTCTCCCAGTGCGCTTCATGTGCTGGTGCAGTTGGCGGCGGAGCTGACCCGGCTGCGGGCGCGGGAGACCCCGCGCACCACCTTTAACATCGGGCGGCTGGAGGGAGGCACATCCGTCAACACCATCGCCCAACACGCCTGGCTGGAGCTGGACCTGCGCAGCGAGGAGACCGCCGCATTGCAGGAGGTTGTTGACCAGGCGCTGGAGATCGTCAGCCGCTATCAGAACCCCGACTGGATGCGCAAGGGTGTGACGGTGACTGCCCAGACCATCGGCGACCGCCCGCCCGGCGAAATCGCCGACAGCCACCCGCTGGTGCAGGCGGCCCAGGCCGCCCTGGCCTCGGTCGGGTATGGCGGCAAGGTAGACCTGCGCATCAGCAGCACCGACGCCAATATCCCCTTAAGCCGGGGCATCCCGTCGGTCTGTATCGGCGTCACCGAAGGCGGCAATGCCCACCGGCTGCAAGAGTGGATTCACACCGGGCCGTTGCCCCAGGGGATGGCCCACCTGTTGTTGTTGACCTGGTGGACATCGGCGTGGCTGGCGGGTGAAGTGCAGCAAACGGGGTGAGGGCGTGAATCGTTCGGCACGGGCAACTGTAAGTAGAAAGAGAGTGCAACCGTGAGTAATGTACAGCAGCAAGAGGAGCAGGCTCAACCGAGCCAGCAGGCTCAGAATGGGTTGAGCGAGCAGGAATGGCTTTATCGCATCCGCCACAGCGCGGCCCATGTGATGGCTCAAGCCGTGCTGGAGCTTTACCCGGATGCCAAGATCGCCATCGGCCCGCCCATTGACACCGGCTTCTACTATGATTTCGATCTGGGCCAGGACGAGCAGGGCAAGCCGCGCACCTTCACGCCTGAGGACCTGGAGCAGATCGAGAAGCGGATGCGCCAGATCATCGGCGGCCGCCACCCCTTCCGCTACCGTGAGGTCAGCGCCGACGAGGCCCGCGCCCTCTTTAAGGACCAGCCCTATAAGCTGGAGCTGATTGACGGGCTGGCCCAAGGGGAGCTGGACGAGTACGGCAACGAGGTCAAGGTCAAGCCGGTCATCAGCACCTACACCCACGACACCTTTGAGGACCTCTGCCGCGGGCCGCATGTGGCGCACACCGGCCAGATTCCACCCGACGGCTTCAAGCTGCTGAGTGTGGCCGGCGCCTACTGGCGCGGGGACGAACATAACCCCATGCTCCAGCGCATCTACGGCACGGCCTGGCGCAACAAGCAGGAGCTGAACCACTACCTGAATATGCTGGAGGAGGCCCGGAAGCGCGACCATCGCAAGCTGGGCCGCGAGCTGGAGCTTTTTATCTTCGATGAGGAGGTGGGGCCGGGGCTGCCCCTCTGGCTGCCCAACGGCGGCATTATGATCGAGGAGCTGGAGCGGCTGGCGAAGGAAGTCGAACAGGAGGCCGGCTACCAGCGGGTGCGGACGCCCCATATCGCCAAGGAGGCGCTCTTCCTGCATAGCGGTCACTTGCCTTACTATGCCGACTCCATGTACCCGCCGATGGAGCTGGAGGGGGTGCGCTACTACGTCAAGCCTATGAACTGCCCCATGCACCATAAGCTCTTTGGCAGCAGGCCACGGAGCTATCGTGAGCTGCCCGTGCGGCTGGCCGAGTATGGGACCTGCTACCGCTATGAAAAGAGCGGTGAGCTGTTCGGGCTGATGCGCGTGCGCTCCATGCAGATGAACGACGCACATATCTATTGCAGCGAGGAGCAGTTCGAGCAAGAGTTCCTTGCCGTGATGGACCTCTACCGCCGTTACTTTGACCTCTTCGGCATTGATAAGTACATGATGCGGTTGAGCACCCATCACCCCAGGGGATTGGGCAAGAAGTACATTGACAACCCGCGCCTTTGGGCCAAAACCGAGGAGATGGTGCGCCGGGCCATGCACCACGGCAATGTACCCTTTGTCGAGGTGTCGGACGAGGCGGCTTTCTATGGCCCCAAGATTGACGTGCAGATTTGGAGCGCCATCGGCCGCGAGTTTACGCTGGCGACCAACCAGGTGGACTTTGCCCAGCCGGGCCGCTTTGGGCTAACCTTTGTCAACGCCGAGGGCAAGGAGGAGACGCCGCTCTGCATCCACCGGGCGCCGCTGGGCACCCATGAGCGGCTGATCGGCTTCCTGATCGAGCATTATGCGGGCAACTTCCCGGTCTGGCTGGCCCCCCGGCAGGTGAGCATCATTCCGATCACCGATGACCACAACGACTATGCGCTGCAGTTGGAGCGCCGGTTGCAGGATGCGGGGGTGCGCGCTCAGGCGGACTTGGGGGCCGAGCGCATGAACGCCAAGATTCGGGCGGCGCAGATGATGAAGGTGCCCTATATGCTGGTGGTGGGCGATCAGGAGGTGCAGCAGGAGACGGTCTCCCTGCGCAAGCGAGACGGCAGCCGGCACAACGGGATGCCGGTGGGCGAGTTCCTAGTGCTGGTGCAGGACCGGATCAAGACCCGCTCCGCGGAGCTTTGACGTGGGTTGGTGAGGGTTGCATATGCTCGTTTCGGGTTGACGCTTTGGAGCTTTCCAAAGGAGGGTTATCATGCCGGAGAAGGACCCGCGTGCTCAGGAGTCGCGAATGCAGGAGAGTCGTGAAGGTGGGGGCGGCGAGCCGCCGTCCCCCGTCGCCGATGAAGAACTATATACAGGCACCAAGATTGACTCGGAGGAGGAAGCGTTGGCGTCTGAGGTGGAGGCGCTGCGGGCCAGTGGTCTCCTGGAGCAGACCGACGCTACGGGCGTTGGTGGGGTGTACACGCTAGGCATGTGGCGCGTCAAGCCGGGCCAGGAGGAGGAGTT
>DATLZJ010000382.1:0-14983 GCA_035574055.1 Caldilineaceae bacterium | reverse complement strand
CCTCCTCGGACCATTCACGCTTCTGCAAGTCCAAGAGCAAGGTCCCTGCCGAGTCGGCCTTGTCTGCCGCCAGCTTGCCGGTGAGCCGGAGGCGCAGATAGTCCTTGGGCAGCAGAAAGGCGGTTGCGCGGGCAAAGACCTCCGGCTCATGGCGGCGCACCCACAGAATCTTGGGCGCGGTGAAGCCGGCCAAGGCATCATTGCCGGTGATGCGGATCAACTCCGCCTTGCCCACGCGCGCCCGGATCTCGTCGCACTCGGCCGCGGTGCGCTGGTCATTCCACAAGATGGCCGGGCGCAGCACAGTCCCTGCTGCATCGAGCAGCACCAAGCCGTGCATCTGCCCCGTCAGCCCGATGGCGGCAATATCGGCGGGGTCTACGCCGGATTGAGAGAGGACGGCGCGGATGCTTTGGATAGCGCCATACCACCAGAGGGTGGGGTCTTGCTCACTCCAGAGGGGTTGGGGCGTCTCGAAGGGGTACTCGCTGGCGGCGACTGCCACCACATCGCCTCGCTCGTTAATCAGCAGGGCTTTGGTGGCTGTGGTCGAAACATCAATTCCGAGCAGGTGCGTCACAGGTCGAGCCTCCTTGGCATCGGCAGCAGGGTGGATAGCATGGCGAGATGGATATCAAGATAGATCAACGGCGCAAGATGAATGACGGCCCCTCTGGGCAGCGCCTTGTCGCTGGGCGGCGGCCCATGACGGCGTAGGCCAGGGCACAGATGAAGGGTCCAGCGCATCAGTAGACTTAGTGTACCAGTGTGAACAGTATAGCGAAGCGAGCAAACGTCGCACCATGCGCTTTGGCTACGATCTGCCCACTCTCACCGGCCAGCCGGCAGCGGCAAACAGGTAAGCGCCTGGATAGACAACAGGGCATGAATAAACGGCATGGCATGAATAGACGGTATGGCGTGATCGGTCATACATGATAAGTAGAGTGTAGCACACGCCGCAGAACAAGCGAATCTGATTGGTATCCTCATAGGGGATGTGCGTTTTTGCTCGAATTCGTTTGCAGCAGCAGGGAGGACATCTTACAATAGAGCCATCATCGGCGCTCGTGATGGCGAGACGCCGGCGCAACAGCGATTCATGATCACCAATCCAGTTTAGACTGCGGCCATCATAGATTCCGTATGGGGTTGCTGTGGCCGCTTGGCGCCGGGTTCAACATTGCAGCGTAACTTGTACTCATTCATCACTGCCTTATTGGATAGCTTCCATGATCGAAAGGAGCTAGCAATTGTTTCGGCATCGGTCTGCCCCTGGACAAGAAGGGCGCGCGCCTCGTTTGGGCGTCGTTGCGCGCGGCAAGCGCGCCTTCCGAGCTTCGGGCCTGCTTCTAAGGATCGCCTTGATGAGTCTCGCCTTGAGCGGTGGGGCGCTATTGGCGCTGCCAACGGCGGCGCTTGCCCAAAGCGCAGGCGCCAGCACAGCGAGCAATCATACGGCTTATGATATTGATAATGATAATAGTAGTGATAATAGCATTGATAATGGTCATGATGAGGGGTACGATTTCCGGCTATCCGGGCCGGCCCTAGATACGCCATTGGAGACAACACCCACCGAGGAGATATCTGCCGAGGGTTCGCCTGCTGAGGAAGTCTCTGCTGAAGCGCTACCGGATGAGGGCTTGCCTGCCGAGACAAGCTCGGCGGCGGCGCCGTCTGAGGCTGCGCCGCCGGATGCCGGCGGTGTGCCCCAGGTTTCGACCGAGGAGGTCCCCCCTGGTTTCGACTTCAAGTTGAGCCAGATGCCGCCCTTGCCGCCCGGCGGGCCGGTCGGCGGGCCGCCGGTAGACCCAAGCGCCACGGATGACGTGGACAGCCGCACCACGGCCTTCACGCCTGACAACCTCTCGATGCTGACCGAGATCGAGATGCCCGACGTAGATGAGGACGAGCGGTGGATCCGGGTGGACCTGAGCGAGCAGATGGTGATCGCCTATGAGGGGCTGGAGCCGGTGCGCGGCTTTATCGTCTCGACCGGCCTGCCCGGCACCCCCACCGTCACCGGCGTCTTCCGCATCCGCACCAAGGTGCGCACCCAGACTATGACCGGCGGCAGCCTGGCGCTCGGCACCTATTACAACCTGCCCAATGTCGAGTGGGTGCAATATTTCTATGCCGATTACGGGTTTCACGGCACCTACTGGCATAACAACTTCGGCCAGCCCATGAGCCACGGCTGCATCAACATGACCAACGCCGACGCCAAGTGGCTTTTTGACTGGGCCGGCCCGGAGTGGGACGGGGAAACCATCTGGTTCGCCGCCAGCGCCGGCAACCCCGGCGCGTTGGTGATCGTTCACGAATAGGCGCAACCCATACGGGCACGGTCTATCGGGCACGGTCTATATAGTCACGGTGGAGTGACACACAGACCCATGAGCCGACAGCGGACGGCAAGACGACCTCTGTTTTCTATCCTGCCATGCGGGTAGCTATCTACAATATCCACGGCTGGCGTACAGGGAACGGCGCTCCGAACCTGGAGGCCGTCACCCGCGTGTTGGCGGCCGTTGGCGCCGATATTGTGGGGTTGAACGAGGTCTTCTACCCGCGCGCCGTTCCGTTGCGCGCCGGCCTGGCGCCGGCAGGTTCTGCATTGGAGGTGCTGGCCGAAGGGCTGGGAATGCATTTCGCCTTTGGCCCCTGTGTGCGCTGGCCGGCGCAAGCGCAGGCGCCTGCCGACGCCTATGGCAACGCGCTCCTGAGTCGCTGGCCCATCCTCGCCAGCGCCGCCCACCACTTAACCCCTGTGGCGGGCAAAGAGCAGCGGGGCTTACTCGAGGCCCGCATCCTCCTGCCTAACCGCCGGCCGCTGACTGTCTATGTCACCCATCTGGACCACACCGACGAAGAGGCGCGGCTGGTTCAACTGCGCGCGCTCCGCACCTGGACGGTGCGCGACCGCAACCGTCCCCATTTGGTCATGGGCGACTTCAATGCGATTCACCCCTGGGACTTTGCCGGGCGGCCCGAGGCGCTGGCCCAACTTGGCCGCAATCCGAAAGGCAGTCACATGGCCCAAACCGCCAGGGACGGCCCGCAGGTTATCCCCCAGATGGAAAAAGCCGGATATGTGGACGCCTACACCCGTTTTGGGCCGCCCGGCGCTCAATCCTTCATCCCCGCCGTTGACCCACCCGTGCGCATTGATTACATCTTTGTGAGTGGCCCGCTGCTGCCCGCGCTGACCGGCTGCGCGATTTGGCAGGAGCCGCCCGGCCAGGAAGCGTCTGACCACCGGCCCGTTGTAGCCGACTTTGACCTGGAGAAGGTGTCGGTGCACGAGTAGGCAATCTGGCCCGGCGCGACCGTTGCTCGATGCAGCAGGCAGAGCCATGGATGTACAGGATGCCGGTATAGGCGGGAAATCCCCCATTGTGTTGCACACAACACCATGATACTGTTGCCCGACATGATGATAGGGTGATTTTGAACCGGCTACAACCGATCGTGCGCGTTTGCCCGTCTCGTGCTGAAACGCACCTGGGTTGGGCCTCTCATGCCGGCGCTTTGTAGCGCTTCCGGGTGCGCAGCGCCGGGCAGCAGCGGGTGGACAACGGCGTCCCCGTTTGATGTGCCAGCGCGTGCCTCCGCGTATCTCCTCTTTACCTACTTGTCTCTGTCGCACGGCTTCTCTCGTTCCGCACTGCATTGAATCGCTCATAGAACCTACTGTAGGCGCCCCTAGAGATGCACGGCCTGTAGGGCACGCGCAGGGTCTGAGCGGCCTTGGGAGCCGCCTGGTTTGCACTATACCGGCGCCATCTCCGGCTGTGTGATAAAACCACGGGACCCCCGATCTCACCTACGACAGAGCAACAGGTAATGGAGGGATGTAAATTCTATGGCCGCAATCAACTGGACCAGGGTTGTTTGTACCGCAAAGCTATTGGGAAGCCAGGCGCGTCATCCCGTGCGGCTCCTGCTGGCGTTGGCTCTGCTCTTTGCCGTTGGGTCGCGCCTGGACAAGTCCGCGCACGCGGCAGGCCCGGCCATCTATGCCACTTGGGATGAGACGCCTGCGCTGCGTATCGTCTATTTTTGGAATCTCTATGAGCGGCGCGACGGCAAGTATGCCGAGGATTGGTCAGAGAATAAACTGGCCGCAGCAGACACCTTTCTGTTTGGGCTGCGCCAAGCATATCTCCACATGGACATCACCGGCCATGTGGCGGCCAACCATGCCAATGGCGTCTGGATAGAGATCAACAACACCGTCACCAACTTTCCTGACGAGAACGCGGCGCGTGATATCCACGACTATCCGCCTCACGTCAACGTTCACCTGCCCTGGCGCAACCCCAACTGGTCGGGCGACACCAATAACCATGTCTACACCGGCGAGGATGGCAAGGTCGTGGGCATGAAGGTCAACTATTCGGTCGGAAGCTGTCCCACCGACGCCGGCAATCTGGCGCCGGGCGCCTGGCTCTCGAAGCGTGACGGCCAGTGTCAGGTCGTCTATCAGGAGCGTTTCACCGAAAGCGGGGAGCTTCAACTGCGCCTGCGCGACGGCGCGCCCATCTATACCTTGCGCAATCAGGGCGTCAGCGATCTGGATGTGCTGCGCGACGATGAGCTGCTCTACAACGTCCGCCGGGTCTTCCATGATGCCGCCATTGCCAAAATGGTCTGGGAAATCCGGGATTACACCCAGAATAAGCTTATCACCGAGACTTTTGTCGCCGACCCAAGCACCGGCGTGCTGACCGACCATACCAAGGAAGAGGCGCCCTTGGCGGGGGCGGCGGTAAGCCTTACGCCGCTGGCGCCGGCCAATGGCGCTACGGATGTGTCCTCGCCGGCGGTTCTGCGGGCGACCGCGGCCTATAGCGGCGATGCAGCCGGCGCGTCTGCACCCCTGACCGTTACCTTTTATGGCCGCCAGGCCAGCGCCGCGGCAGCCGCCTCCTTTACCGTTATCGCCATTCCCGATACCCAGATGTACACGCTCTCCGACAGCGGCGCTGCGCTCTTTCACGCACAGACCCAGTGGATTGTGGACCAACGGGCGGCGCGCAATATCGTCTTCGCCAGCCATCTCGGCGATATTGTGGAATATGGCGGTACAGACCTGGCCCAATGGGAGCGAGCCAGCGCTGCCATGGCGATCTTGGACAATGCGGGCCTGCCCCATGGGCTGGCCGTGGGCAACCATGACCTGGATATCCCCAACGATGAGTCAACCGACTGGACGGTCTTTGACCGCTACTTCCCCCCCAGCCGCTACAGCGGGTTCGAGTGGTATGGCGGCTACCAGGGCGACCCCGACGACGGCATCGAGGACTTTGGCGTCAACCGGCTGAACAAGAATTCATACCAATTGTTCTCCGCAGCCGGCATGGATTTTGTCGTGTTGCACCTGGAGATGGACCCACCCCAATATGCCATTGATTGGGGCAATGCCGTGTTGGCCGCCCATGCCAATCGCCGCGCCATTGTCACGACCCACGCCTATGTCACACCGACCGGCAGCCGCCGCCTGATCCCGGATACCCGCTCGACCATCGGCAAGAGCGCCCAATATCTCTGGGAGAACCTGATCTTTCCCAACTGCAATGTCTTCTTGGTGCTCAACGGTCACTACCCGGACGAGGCCCGGCGCACCGACCCCAACCGCTGTGGCGCTCCTGTCCACCAAGTCTTGCAGGATTACCAGGGGCGAAGCAACGGCGGCGATGGCTGGCTGCGCTGCTTTGTCTTTGAGCCAAACGAGGACGAGATCGAGGTCTACACCTATTCGCCGACGCTGGATCAGTATGAGGAAGACGAGAACAGCCGCTTTACCCTAGCCTATGATATGGAGACCGGCGTGGCCGGCGCCGTCCCCTTTAGCGCCCTCGGCTCCGTGACCGTCCCTTCCGGTGGAACCGCCGAGCTTGTCTGGCAGGGGCTGGCCCCAGGGGAAAGCTATGAGTGGTATGCCGTTGCCTCCGCAGGCCAGAGCGAAGCCACCAGCCCGACCTGGCGCTTTACCACTGCCGCTGCCGATGGCCCGGCGGCGCCCTCGGCGCAGAACGATAGCTATACAGTCAACGAGGATCAAGTCCTAGAGGTCGCCGCGCCGGGCGTCCTGGCGAATGACCTGGGCTTGAGCGGCCAGGCGAGTGCCAGCATTGTCAGCCCGCCTGCCCATGGGGAACTGGCGCTGGCCGAAGACGGGGGGCTGCGTTTTACCCCGGACCTCAACTTTCACGGCAATGACCGCTTCACCTATGCCGCTGTGGATGGCAGCGGGCGCGCCGAGGCAGCCGTCGCCATCACCGTCCATCCGGTCAACGATGCGCCGGCGGCTATTGCCCAGACCATTACCACAACAGCCGGCGCGCCGGTCACGATTGTGCTGGGCAGCGATGATGCCGACGGTGACTCACTGACCTATGCCATTGGTGAGGAGCCAGCTCATGGCGCGCTGAGCGGAACGCCCCCAACCCTGACCTATACCCCTGCTGCCGGTTATGTTGGCAGCGATTCCTTCACCTTTACCGTCAGCGATGGCGTCGCCGCTTCTGAGCCGTCGGTCGTCTCGGTCATCGTGACGCCGCTCTCCCTCACGGCTGTGGATGACCAGCTCGTTCTGGAGCGCCCAGCTCTCTTTGTCCCGCCGCCCGGTGTTCTGACCAACGATCTTCCCGCGGCGGACCAACCGTTGAGGGCTGTTCATGTGGCCGGTCCCCAGCATGGCGCGTTGACGCTCCAGGCGGACGGTTCCTTCATCTACACCCCTACCGTGGACTTTGCCGGCGCGGACTCCTTTCAGTACAAGGCGACCGATGGCGTTCTTGAATCAAATGTGGCTACCGTGAACATCAGCGTTGAGCCGGAGGACACGGCGCAGAATGAGGGGTCTCACACCCTCCTTATCCCTTCGCTCAGACGGTAAGCTGGTAGACTTTGCCCTGACTCATCTCACAAGTTCACACGGCGATTTCGCGCGATTGGGGAGAGCGCCGGCGGCATAACCGCCGGCGCTCTCCTTTGTTGAACGCGGAGACGGTGGCATCGGGCGCTGCAGACGGAGCAGTATATCTCTTGTTTGTGTCGCGCTGCTATGTACCCTCATATGGTCACGCGCCGGCCGGTTGCTACACTAGAACATGTAGAGCCTGAGATACTCAGGCGACGCCGGCGGGAGCGCGATGACGCTGATCTTGCCAAACGCCTCGCTGTAGCGCCTGCCAGGAAAGGGGATCGAATGATCAAGCCGCTCGCTGTGAACGGGTCTCGCCTCCAGGAGGAGATCGCCGCGCTGGGGGAGTGGTTCCACAACCTGCACCTGCCCGATGGCGCCCAGACCGCCCCCAATCACCCGCTGGGCGACTTCCCTGCTTACAAGTGGGCAACCCTGTCCGCGCATCTTCCGCAAGACCTGACCGGCTGGACGGCGCTCGATATTGGCTGCAATGCCGGGTTTTACAGCTTTGAGCTGGCTAAACGCGGCGCAACGGTCATAGGGATTGACCGAGATTCCCGCTATCTAGCGCAGGCCGAATGGGCTGCCCGGCAGTATCGGCTTGAGGATCGCGTTACCTTTCGCCGGATGCAGGTGTATGACCTGGCCCATGGGGATGAGACCTTTGATCTGGTGCTGTTTATGGGCGTCTTCTATCACCTGCGCTATCCCATGCTGGGGCTGGATATTGTCTCACAGCGGGTACGCCGCATGATGGTCTTCCAGACGCTGACCATGCCGGGCGATGAGGTCTACGAGAACATTTATGAGCTGCACTTTGGCAACCGTGAGCGCATGTTGGAGCCTGGGTGGCCCAAGATGGCCTTTATCGAAGACACCTTTGCCGGCGATCCCACCAACTGGTGGGCGCCCAACCATGCCTGTGTGGAAGCAGTGCTGCGCGCCAGTGGGATGCGAGTGACAAAGGCCGTCGGCCAGGAAATCTATCTCTGCGCCCCTGATCCTGAGCATCCGTCTGCGGTCAGTACGTGGAATGCAGAGGAGCTTCTTTCGGCAACCGGCGCAACCCAACGCCGAGAAGAGAGGTCAGCGCTGCCGAACAACTGTTGACAAATGCCCCGCTTTGGTTTATGCTATGACCGGAATTGCGTTCCATATCGTGGAACGAAGTTCCGGCATGGCTCCTCAACCGCCATTCTCAGTGCCAAAGTTCTGCCTGATGCAGTTGCCGGATTCAACTGCCCGATTTATCTTTCAACCGGCTCAGTCGGCCCAATGATCCATTCGGTTCACAAGGCGATTGACATCTTGCAGCTTTTCAGCCCCGCCGAGCCGCGCCTGAGCTTGGCAGATATCGCCGAGCGGCTGGAACTGCCCAAAAGTACAGCCCACAACCTGCTCAAGACGCTCGCCAAGCGCCGCTTTGTGGAGGCGTGCGGCGACGGCACCTATGCCTTGGGCACCGAGATCATTGCCCTGACCCACGCCGTGCGCATCAACGTCGAGCTGCGCGACCTGGCCGCGCCCTTGCTCCGTACCCTGGCCGAGTATGCCCATGAGTCGGTCTATCTGGCCGTGCTGGATGGCGACTATATGCTCTACATCTATGCCGTCGAGTCTTCCGACCGGCTGCGCGCCCGCACAGCGGTCGGAGACCGGGTGCTGCCCCATTGCACTGCAGTAGGCAAGGCTGTGTTGAGCCAGCTTCCCCGCGAGGAGGTGGAGGCCCTGATTGACCGCACCGGCCTGCCCCGCTACACTGCGGCTACCATCACCGACCGGGCCAGGCTGCACCAGGTCTTGGCCGAGACCGCGGCCCGCGGCTATGCGCTGGATTACGGCGAGCATGAGGAGAATTACCACTGCGTTGCCGCGCCCATCTTCAACCGGCGCGGGCGCGCCATCGCCGCCTGTAGCATCTCTGGCAGAAATCCGGAGATCATCCGCAGCCGCCTCCCCGACCTATCGGCGCGGGTACTCTACACCGCCCAGGAAATCGCCCGCTATCTAGGGTATCTCCCCAACCGTGCCACCGTCATCACGGACCCCATCATCCAGAGTGACGGGGACAGGGGCTAATCGTTGTGCTCAGTGTTTTTCCAATGGCTTTCACCCTGGCTTACTACAAAGGAGGACCCAATGCAGAAGTCTGCCCTGAGCCGGCGTACCTTTCTGAAGGCAGCCGCCGGTAGCGTTGCCCTGAGCGCGTTGGCGGCCTGTGTGGCGCCGCCCCAGAGCGCGCCTGCCGCCGAAGAGGGCCAAGCCGCCCCCTCCGGCGAAGGCGTCACCCTCAGCTTTTTCAACCGCGGCGGCCAGTTCATCGAAGACGTGATGAGCACCCAGATGGACCTCTACCGGGAGTCCCATCCGGAAATCCAGTTCGAGATCAACGCCGTGGCCGACGCCAATCACCAGCAGGCGCTCTTGCTGATGGTTTCCTCCGGCACAGCGCCCGATGTCTGGTTCGACGCTAACCGCACCACCGGCCCGCTCACCCGCGCCGGCATTACCATGAACCTCGAGCCGTTCATCGAGGCCGACCCCAACTTCAACGAGGATGACTTTGTCGGCCCAAGCGTCTGGACTTCGGTCACCTATGACGGCGCACGCTGGGGCTTACCCTGGGACAGCGGGGCCATGTGCATGGCCTTCAACATGGACCTGTTCGACCAGGCGGGCATCGAGTACCCCGACCCGCAGGCTTGGCTGACCTGGGACGAGATCATTGAGCTGGCGAAGCCGCTGACCATTGACCTCGACGGCAACACCGCCGACAGCCCCAACTTCGACCCGGCGCGTGTCCAGCAGTATGGTCTGCTTTGTGATACCGGCCACGGGCGGCAGACGTACATCTGGTCTAACAACGCCGAGATCATTGCCGCCGACATGACCATGCCCATGGACACACCCGAATTCGCCGAGGCCATGAACTGGCTGGCAGACTTGGGCCTCAAGCACTTTGTCTCGCCCTCGCCGGCCTACCAGGCGGCAGGCGAGATCAGCCTGCAGGCTGGAACTGTGGCGATGCAGCACATCGGCGTCTGGCTGGTCGGGCGCATCAACGATGCCGGGGTGAAGTGGGGCACCTTCCCCGTACCCTATAGCCAGACCCGTGTCTCCTACGGCCATTACTCGCCGCTCTGCATCTATCGGCAGACGCCCCACCCGCAGGAGGCTTATGACTTCACCTACTTTGCCACCAGCAGCTATGATGGGCAGAAGATTTTGGTGGACCTGGGTATGCAGCAGCCGACGCGCAAGGACCTGCGCGAGGTCTTCTTGAACAATGAAGCGCCGCCGGCCAAAGAGTACCGCCAGGTCTTCTATGATATGTTCGAGAACGAGGAGACGTTCCGCTGGCCGGGCGATACCATCGGCTCCTACTACGGCGGTTGGTACCAGGTCTTTATTGACTACTGGGGACCCTACCTGGACCGGCTCTGGCTGGGTGAGGTGCGCTGGGAGGACATCGCCGCCGAAGTGCGCGCCGGCTCCGAACAAATCCTCAAGACCGGCGAAATCTCGTAAATCATGCGGCGGACGGCAGGCGCGGCAGCCAGGAACGTTGCGCAATAAGCTACACAGCCGACAGTAGGTGCGGCATCCTTACCGCACGGGCTTCCCATACCGGGCGTGCGGCAGGATGCCGCACCTACGGGATCAGTGTGCTGCTTGTTGCGCGAACTCCCAAGACCGCACCTCCCATCCGCCGATGGATATCCCAGGGAGATGGACCTATGCAAACGGCCGCCGCTTCCAGGGCTGCGGCGCCTGGCGCCCAACGTCGCCGCTTTCACCAGCGGTTGAGCTTCGAAGAGACCTTCTATGGCTGGCTCTTTATTGTGCCGGCCATCTTGGGGCTGCTCTTCTTTCATGTGGGGCCGGTCTTTGCCAGCTTGGTCTTGAGCTTTACCGACTACAATATTATCGCCCCGCCTGAATGGATTGGCCTCGCCAATTACCAAAAGCTCTTGACTGACGACCTTTGGTTCAAATCCATTCGCGTGACCCTGCGCTATGTGGCGATGTATGTGCCGGCCACCCTGGTCACCGCCTATGCCATTGCGCTCTTGATGAGCCGCAATATCAAAGGCATCAGCCTCTACCGCACCCTTTGGTATCTGCCGTCGGTGGTGCCGGTCGTCGCCAGCGCCGCCATTTGGCGCTGGGGGCTGCACCCGGAGTTCGGGCCGATCAACTACCCGCTCAAGGCGCTGGGGCTGCCCGCCCCCCGCTGGCTGACCGACCCCAACTGGATCATCCCCTCGATTGTGCTGATCAGCCTCTGGGGCTTGGGCAATACGGTCTTGGTCTTCCTGGCCGCGATCAAGGGCGTGCCGACCACCTTCTACGAGGCCGCTGAGGTGGATGGCGCCGGGGCCTGGGCGCGCTTCCGCCATATCACCTTGCCCTTAACCTCGTCCATCATCTTCTTCCAACTGATTGTCAGCATCATCTCCAGCTTCCAGGTCTTTGGCATTGCCTATGTGCTCTTTGTCACCCAGCCGTCGGCTTCCTCTGCCGGGCCGGACAACGCCGCCCTCTTCTATGTGCTCTATATGTACCGCAACGCCTTCGGCTATTTTCGCAACGGTTACGCCTCGGCCATGGCGTGGGTGCTTTTTCTGGTGATTGTGTTGCTGACCTGGCTGCTCTTCTACAGCCAGAAACGTTGGGTCTACTATGAGACCGAAGGAGGGAGTGGATGAGCATTTCACTGCGCAACCGGCTGGGCGATGTCTTAGCCAACCTCATCTTGGCCCTGGGCGGCGTGTTGATGCTCATGCCCTTCTTTTGGCTGGTTTCATCGTCGCTCAAAGCGCCCCATGAGATCTATGTCTTTCCGCCCAAGTGGATCCCCGACCCCATCCGCTGGGAGAACTATGTAGAGGTCTTTGAGACCGTCACCGTCTTTCGCTATCTGTTCAACACCTTGACCATTACCTTCTTCGCCACGACGGGGTTGATCCTCAGCTCGTCGCTGGCCGCCTACAGCTTTGCCCGGCTGCGCTTCCGGGGCCGCGACCTGGTCTTCAGCCTGGTCTTGGCGACCATCATGCTGCCCTTTGTCGTCACCATGATTCCGGTCTATATCCTCTTTGTGCAGTTGGGGTGGGTGGGCACCTTCCTGCCGCTGATCGTGCCGGCCTGGTTTGGCGGCCCGGTCACGATCTTCCTGCTGCGCCAGTTCTTCCGCACCATCCCGATGGAGCTGGAGGATGCAGCGCGCATTGACGGGGCCAGCCGCCCGCGCATCTTCTTGACCATCATCCTGCCCCTGGCGCGGCCCGCGCTGACGGTGGTCTTGGTGTTGTCGCTGCTCAACAACTGGAATGACTTTCTGGCCCCGCTCATCTATCTGCAAAAGCGCGACCTCTACACGCTGGCCTTGGGGCTGAACGCGCTTCAATATCTGGAAGGCGGCCGCGACTGGACCCACTATGTCATGGTCATGGCGACGATGATGGTGCTGCCGGTGCTGGTGATGTACTTTCTGGCCCAGCGCGCCTTTGTCGAGGGCATTGTGCTGACCGGGCTGAAGGCGTAGCGGATTGGATATTCCATGTTTACCTTTGATATTCACTGTCACTTTTTCCCCCAGGCCTTTCTGGACGAGGCGCGCAAGCCGGGTAACCCCTTCCAGGCATCTATCGAGCGCCGGGCCGACGGCCGGGAGCATTTGGTCTGCGCCGGCAACTTCGACCATCCGCTGACGCCGGACTTCTACGCCGCCGAGCGTATGCTCCAGGATATGGACCGCTGGGGGATGCGCATGGCCGGCATCTCATCCGCGCCGCCGACCCTTTCCTATTGGGCCGACCCGGCCGCTGCCCGCGACCTGGCCCCGCGCATCAATGAGAGCATCGCCGCACGCGTGAAGGCATACCCGGATCGCTTTGTTGGGCTGGCGACTGTGCCCCTGCAAGACGTAGACGCCTCGGTGGGCGAGCTGCGGCGGGCCGTGCGCGAGCTGGGGCTGGGCGGCTGCATGATCGGCTCTAATGTCAACGGCAAGAACCTGGACCACCCCGACTTCCACCCCTTCTTCGCCGCCGTCGCCGAACTGGGTATCCCGCTTTTCATCCACCCTTACATTCCGGCAGGTGTGGAGCGGATGCAGGACTATTATTTGCACAACCTGATCGGCATGGTGGGCGAGACGGGGCTGGCGATTGCCAGCGTCATCTACGGCGGCGTGTTGGAGCGGTGGCCCAACCTAAAGCTTATCTTTGCCCATGCCGGCGGCGTCTTCCCCTACATTGTCGGGCGCATGGACCACGGCTACCGGGCGCGCGAGCGGGAATGCCGCGCCGCCATCCCCCAGCCGCCCAGCGCCTATTTCCGCCAGCTTTATTTTGACGCCATCACCTTCGAGCCGCGGGCGCTGCGCTATCTGGTGGACCTGGTCGGGGCCGATCATGTGCTGATCGGCAGCGACTATCCCTTTGACATGGGGCCGGCCAATCCGGTGGCTGAGGTCACAGAGAACGCGCTGCTGACGGATGAGGAGAAGCGCCAGGTCGCCGGCGCAACCGCGGCGGCCCTCTTCGGCCTAAAGATCCGCGCCTGATGGCAGACTTCCACCAACCTATCCACCCCTTTCATCCTGCAAGGAACAGCGAAGAACCGGTACCGGACATGACACCCAACCCCTACACCTTTGGCGTCATCACCTTTGGCGTCATCACTGACGAGATAGACCAGGACTTTGGCCGCGCCTGCCAGGTCGCCCAGGAAGAGGGCATGGCCTACGTCGAGATTCATACCCTCTGGGGCAAGCATGTAGACGAGCTGACGCCCACCGAGCTGGACGAGGTCGAGCGCATCCTCGACGAGCGCGGCCTGCGCACCCATCTGGTCTGCGGGCTGCTCTTTCGCCCCTTCTCCCTGGCCGACGTAGAGCTGGGGCGCATGGCGGCTCATCCGCGCTTTCAGGAGCACATGGCAAAGTTGGAGCGTTTCATTGCCATCGCCAAGCGGCTGCGCGCTCCCTACATCCGTACCTTTGGCTTTACGCGCGATGTCGGCGGGACCAACCCCTCGCCCCGCTCGCCCGACGGCGGCGGCATCTCCGACGAGACCCTGGCGAAGATCGCCGAGGGGCTGCGCCCGGCCTGCGAGCGGGTAGCGGAGGCCGGGCTGCACCTGGCGCTGGAAAATGCTCGCTCGCTCTATGCCAACACGGGCGGCAACATGCGCCGCGTGCTGGATGCCGTGGATCACCCGGCGCTCAAGATCATCTGGGACCCGGCCAATGCCTTTGTGGCCGGGGAGGAGCCGGCGGCGGGCTACCAGGCGGTGCGCGGGCAGATTGTGGACATCCACTGCAAGGATGCCGTGGTGGTGGACGAGGCGACCGGCTTGACGGCCTGGGCGCGCATCGGCGAGGGCGGGACCGGCTGGCGCGAGCATCTGGCGCTACTCGCGACTGACATCAGTAACAATGGTGCACCGGTCAACACCTACACCATCGAAACCCACTGGAACCCCGGCGGCCAGGACAAGGCGACCAGTACCCGCCAGACCTTCGCCAGCCTGAAGCAGCTCATCGCCGAGCTGGCAGGCGCGGCCAACCCCACCCATACGAAAGGAAGCTCACGATGATCCGCGCTGCCTTTATCGGGGCCGGCGCCCGCTCGGTCTCCCATATGCGGGCCTTGACCTATTTGCCGGATGTCCAGGTGGCGGCGGTGGCCGAGCTGGACGAGACGCGCGCCCAGGCTGCCCAAGCGCGGGCCAACGAACGCCGCGCCCCTGGCTCCGATCCCATCCAGGCCCAAGTCTACCGCGATTACCGGCAGATGCTGGAGGCCGCTACGCCCGATGTGGTCTATTTGTGCCTGCCCCCCTATGTCCACGGCCAGATTGATCACGACGTAGTAGATTATGGCAGGCCGGTGCTCTTCGAGAAGCCGCTAGGGCTGGATATGGGCATGGTCAACGAGGTGGCCGACCACATCCGGGCGCGGGGGATCGTCAACGCCGTGGGCTACCAGAAACGTTACAGCAGCGCGGTCCAGGCGCCTCGCAAGCTCTTGGCGGGTG
>DATLZJ010000381.1:0-4298 GCA_035574055.1 Caldilineaceae bacterium | reverse complement strand
AGTCGGCCTTTGTCAGCTCGACGATCTCGGCCTTGTTGCGCACGCGTATGCTGGCCGACCGCTGCGCCTGGGGGCTGATGAGGCTCATCTCCCCCAAGAACTCGCCGGCCCCACAGACCCCCAACACCCGTTCCTGGCTGGTGCCCAGAGCCTTGACGATCTCCACATCGCCGGCCAGCACCACATATAGCTCATTCCCCGGCTCGCCCTCGCGGCAGAGGATCGCGCCCGGCGGATGGACCGACGACTGCACCGTGGCCGCCAGCACGTCAATCTCGACCGGGGGAAGTGTGGCAAACAAGGGAACATCGCGCAGTTGCGCCCGTCTTACCATGCTGGCCTCCTAAATCAGTTGCGCGGTCCGTACCAATTTAGATTCCTTGTACCGGATTCCCCATCTTGTAGGGGCGCCCCTCGTGGGCGCCCGGTCCCTCGTGGGCGCCGGTAGATACACGCGGCGGGCAGGCACAAGGCCTGCCCCTACGAGAATGAGGCAATCGCCTGGGCGCGGTCCTGGAAGCTCTCAATAAACATATCGTAGCCTGCGACCTGCAACGCCTCCTGGGCGTGCTTGGAGGGCTTCAGCAGCTTGAGATGGCGCGAGGTATAGGTGCCCTCAACAAGCCCCTTGCGGGCCTCGGCTGCGTCGCCCGACGGGCGCAAGAGGCTGTAGATAAAATGGAGGGCGCGCAGGCCGGCGGAGGCCATGTAGGGCACATCACTAAGGTCGAGCAACATATAGCGGGCGCCGGCGTCATACTCCTCTTTGGCCCGCTGCTGGAGTTCCTCCTCGCTGATCAGCGCGCCCTTGAGCCGCAAGACGCTCACCGGCACCCGTCCTTGCTCACGGCTTACCTCGATCTCCATCATCTGGACCTCCTGTAGGTTGAATCGGACAAGAACGGCCTTCAGAGCCGGCAGCCTGCGGGTCACCCCCGCCCTGGCTACCCGCGATAATGCCATGCTTCACCAGCGTCAGCTCATTGCCGCCTTGGGGGACGCGACGATAGGAGAGTTTGTCTATAAAGCGGCGCGCCATCTGGATGCCAAGACCGCCGGGGCTTCGTTGGTCCGGCGGCGCGGTGGTATCGGGCGGCGCAACTTGGGTCGGGTCGAAGGGCGGCGCCTGGTCGCGCAGGCGCACAACCAGCGCATCATCACTTGTCCAGAGCGTGATCTCGATGGCGCCCGGCCGGCCCTGATAGCCATGCACAATGGCATTCGTCACCAGCTCATGGACGGCGATCAGCAGATCGTACACGGGCGTCCTATCTGCGGTCAGGGGACGGACATGCTGCTCGATAAAGGCGCGCACAGCCGGCAGCTCCCGCTTGTCGGCAGGTATGGAGAGCGAATAGACGTCCGCCATGCCGGCGCTGCCTCCAGCGTGGGGTGGATAACCGGCTCATTCAGCCTCCCATCAGGAAGGCCGCCGGCTCAGGCGACCACGGCGGGCCGAATTATATCACGGTCTGCCCGAATCGGCATCCAGGCCGATAGCTCTTAGGTCTCGACCTTGCACACGCGCGTTTGAAAAATCCGGTGGGTCTGTTTTGCGGCGCCCATCTTGTCCTCCCGTGGGGCTGGGAGGGTCCAAGATGCAGTAGCTAGACAGCGCCGGCATCCGCCATCTTGCAGCTAGTGGGACGGGTGGGAGTCGAACCCACACGGGTTGCCCCGGCGGATTTTAAGTCCGCTGCGTCTGCCATTCCGCCACCGTCCCGCAGGGCGCTGTCTATGCTAACAGCTTCCCATTCTAGCGGCTTCGTCAGGGGGTGTCAATCCAGAGAGCAAAGCGCAAAAAATGTAAACCGCAAGCCGCGCAAAAAAACGCAAAGAGCAGAACAAGGATTGGAGAAGAGGCGCCGGGCAATGGGCGCGGCTACTGGAGTGGCGCTCGTTCCTGCGGCAGGGCGAGCAGATCGATGTGGTCCAGATGGCTGCTAGGGGTAAAATGGGCCATGAGCGCCGCGTTGGTCTGGGGCGTTGCGCTGCGGCCACCGGTCGGGGTGATGGCATACAGCTCATACCCCGCCGCGCGAAGCAGGGTCAAATAGTCGTCGCCTGATATGCCGGAGTTCTTCGGCAGGGAATAGGGGCTGAACTCGCTGAAGAGGATCGGGCGGCTCCGGCGCAAGACCCCCTGCATCCCCTGGAATGCCCGTCCTTCGGCCCCCTCAATATCCATCTTGATCACATCAATGCGCGGCTCGCCGGCCAGCACATCGTCGAGGGCGACCGTAGGGACTTGCCTGGCTCCGGGCCGGGTCAGATCATTACTGATCGAGCCGTTGCTGCTGGACGAGTAGTAGCCCGCGACGCCGTCGGACTCGGCCACCGCGCAGCAATGCACCACCACGTTGTGCAGGTCATTGGCGGCCAGGCTGCGCCGGAGCAGATCGCAGTTCTCCTCTTTTGGCTCAAAGGCGATCACCTTGCCTGTCGGCCCCACCCGCGTCGCCGCCAACAACGTATAGTAGCCGATATTGGCGCCGATATCCACCACCACCGCACCCGGCTCCAACAAGGAACGGAAGAGGGTCGAGACATGGGCTTCATAGGTGCGCTTGACCGCAATCCGGCCCCCAACGCCCCAATCGTCCAGACATACATAGAGCCTGAAATCGGCGAGGCGCAACAGAACAGGCCGGCGGATGGGGATCAGCCACTTGAAGAGACGGCTGTGGCGATAGGCCCAGCGCACAACACGCGTTTGTAGAGAGTGCATGAACAACATAGCTACTGGATCCCACTCAAAACCAGCTTGCCGATCATCCGGCCCGACTCCAGTTGGGCGTGGGCGTGGCGCAGGGTCTCCACCCCCAAGACGCCGGCATGTTCCGTCAAGGTAGTGCGCAGCGTCCCCTCGTCGAAGAGCTGGGCGGCCTGGTTCAGCAGCTCATGCTGCACCTGCATGTCGGGCGTCTGATAGCGAGGCCGGGTGAACATCAGCTCGAAGCAAAAGGTCGCGCTCTTGCCCATCAAAGCGTTAAGGTTGGCGGGCTGATTGTCCTTCATGCCCACAATCGTACACATCTTGCCCTGGGGCTTGAGCACACTGTCCATCTGCTCGAAGTAGCGTTCGAGGCTGTTACAGCAGAGGACATAGTCCACCTCGCCGACGCCCGCCTGTTTCAATCCCTCGGCCAGCGGCTCGTAGTGGTTGATGACCACATCAGCCCCCATCGCTTGGCACCAGGCCGCCGATTCGGGGCGCGACGCGGTGGCGACGACCTGTAATCCGGCCACCTGCTTGGCGATCTGGATGGCGATGGAGCCGACGCCGCCCGCGCCGCCGATGATGAGCAGCGAGCGCTCCTGCTGCGCCGACGGCGGTTGCGGGACAATGCCCAGCCGGTCGAAAAAGGCCTCCCAGGCGGTGATGGTGGTCAGCGGCATGGCCGCGGCTTGCTCAAAGGTCAACCGCTTGGGCTTGCGCCCGGTGATGCGCTCATCCACCAGATGATACTGGCTGTTGCAGCCGGGGCGGACAATGCTGCCCGCATAGTAGACCTCGTCGCCAGGCGCAAAGAGCGAGACCGCTTCGCCCACGGCCTCGACCACCCCGGCGGCGTCCCAGCCAAGGATGCGCGGCTCCGCCTCTATTTGTGGCTTGGGGGCGCGCACTTTGGTGTCAACAGGGTTGACCGAGACCGCCTGCACGCGGACCAGTAGGTCATGGCCGGTAGGCGTGGGGGTAGGCAGCTCGACCTCCACAAAGCAGTCGGGGTCGGTGACGGGCAGGTATCGGTAGAGACCGATGGCGCGCATGGTCGCAGGAATGGGCATGGCATCAACTCCAGGTGAATGAGTGAGCAGCGGCTTGGCTGTGGCATTATCGGCATTTAGCATCGATGCTAAAAGTAAGTATAATCTCTCATGGTACCCTTTGGCTAGGATTCTACAAGGCGCAAATAAAACAGCGGCTTGCTCATCGCCGGTCGCATGGCTTCACCTGGTCACATGACTAGGCCGCAGACTGGTAGCTATGCTAGTGTGGGGCAAGAATGTTCGCGCTACGCTGAAAGTGCTGGACCCAGCGCGGCCCATTAGCTCGCGCGGCCTATCGTATCATGAGTTCTGGGCGATGGCGCCCCGGTGGGTTGTTGGCCGCCCCAAGAGACCCTGGCGCCGCAGGCCCCAGCAGTAACAGGACGGAGAGCCAAGCCTATGGCTCCCCTTCAACGCCTACTATGTGTCTCGCTTGCAACGGGTGATGATCGCCCGCGCGCTGGCTATCGGCCCGGAGCTGCTGCTGGCCGATGAGCCAACCAGCATGTTAGACGCGTCGTTGCGCG
>DATLZJ010000380.1:0-3223 GCA_035574055.1 Caldilineaceae bacterium | reverse complement strand
GGATCACGTCATTGCTGACGCCGCTGTCCTGTTGCGGTGTGCCGGGGCCAGGGCTGATGACGACATGGGTAGGGCGCAGGTCTGCCAACTCCTCCACATCAATCTCGTCGTTGCGCCAGACGCGGATTTCTCGATCCGAATAGGCGCCGGGCGTCTGCCGGTGGAGAATCAGCTCGCCCAAAAACTGCACTAGATTGTAGGTGAAACTATCATAGTTGTCTATTACGGCGATCACGGTTCACCCCTCCTTCAGTTGCCTACTCCCCTTCTTTTACGGTTGGACGGCTGCGGGTTCGCTCTTCTTGCGGCGGCGTTCGGCCGCGCGGCTGATCCGGTTCCAGACCCCGCTCAACCCCATCGCCTGCTTGGCGGCCTGGAGGGTGGTCTTGGCTTCCTCGCGGGCGCGCAGGGTGCCTTCGTAGAGCAGCTCATCCACATAGCCGGTCTGGCTGGCATAGTAGGCGCGGCGCTCGCGGATGGGGTCAAGGAAGTTGTTGAGGGCGCGGGCCAGCTTCTCTTTCACCTCGACATCGCCGACTTTGCCGGCGCGGTAACGCTCCTTCAAGTCCTCTACCTCGGCCTTATTGGGGTTGAAGTAGTCGTGATAGATAAAGACCGGGTTTCCCTCAACCGTGCCGGGGACATCAGCGGTGATGCGGTTGGGGTCCGTGTACATGCCCATCACGCGGCGGCGGACGGTGGCCGCGTCGTCGCTGAGGAAAATGGCGTTGTCCAGGCTCTTGCTCATCTTGGCCTGGCCGTCGGTGCCGACCAGCGTGCCGCCGACCACATAGGCTTCGGGGAGGGGGAAGACCTCGCCGTAGGCATTGTTGAAGCGCCGGGCGATCTGGCGGGTCAGCTCCACATGGCTCTCGTTATCCTTGCCGACGGGCACCAGGTTGGCGCGCGGCAGCAGGATGTCCGCCGCCTGAAGCACCGGGTAGCCAAGCAGGTTGTAGGGGATCTGCTCCATGTGGGCGGCCTGGGCCATGTCCTTGATGGTCGGGAGCTGCAAGAGGCGCTCGACCGTGATCAGGCTGCTGATGAGCAGTTGCAGCTCATAGGTTTCGTGGATGGCCGACTGGAGGCAGAAGGTCGCCTTAGCCGGGTCAATGCCGATCCCCAGATGGTCCAGAATGATCGAGCGGGCGTTGTCGGCGATCTCCAGAATGTGCTCCTTCTCCGGCTTGGTGGTCAGCATATGCAAGTCGGCGATGAGGAAGAAACATTCATACTCGTCCTGAAACGCCAGGCGGTGGCGATGGCTGCCGATATAGTGACCGAGATGAAGCTGGCCGGTGGGCCGGTCGCCGGTCAAGATACGCTTACGGGGTTGGGTACTCATCAGTTGTTCCTCCTGAATTAGCATCGGAATAGAACCGGTAATCTGCTAGGAGCCTGGCGAGGCGGCTATAGGCCCCGTTCTGCCTGTTCTACGGCTACCGCCAAGGCTCTCGCTTTGTGCAACGACTCATTGAACTCATAGGTCGGGTCGCTATCGGCTACGATGCCGCCCCCGGCCTGGAGATAGCAGGTCTTTCCATGCATGGTGATGGTGCGCAGGGTGATGCAGGTATCCATGGTGCCGTCATAGTCAATATAGCCGACGGCCCCGGCATAAGGGCCGCGGCGCACGCCCTCCAGTTCCTCGATGATTTCCATGGCGCGGACCTTGGGGGCGCCGCTGACGGTGCCCGCCGGGAAGGTGGCGCGCAGCAGGCTGAAGGCGTCTTGGCCGGGCTTGGGCGTGCCGCGCACGTCGCTGACAATGTGCATGACGTGGCTGTAGCGCTCGATGGCCATCATGGTCGGGACATGGACCGAGCCATATTCACAGACCCGGCCCAGGTCGTTGCGGCCCAGGTCCACCAGCATGACGTGCTCCGCGCGCTCCTTGGGGTCGTTGAGCAGGTCATCGGCCAGCTTCTGATCCTCTTCTGCGGTCTGGCCGCGCCAGCGGGTGCCTGCGATGGGATGGAGATAGGCCGTGCCGTTTTCCAGCCGCACATGCATCTCCGGGCTGGAGCCGACCAGCCGTACCGGCTCGCCCTGCACCCCGGCGACGCCGGCGAAGTCCAAGAAGTACATATAGGGCGACGGGTTGAGCATCCGCAGCGCCCGGTAGATGGTGAAAGGAGCGGCCTCGGTGCGACGACACAGCCGCTGGCTGAGCACCACCTGGAAGATATCGCCGGCGGCGATGTACTCCTTGGCCTGGCGCACCCGCTCCTCGAACTCAGCCTGGGTGACATTGCTCTGCCAGGTTTCGTCAGAGCGGCACTCGTAGGGCGGCGGCGGCGTCAGGGGTTGGCGCAGATCGGCCACAATCTTCTCGATGCGCGCCACGGCATCGGCATAGGCGGCGCGCAGGTCGGCCTCGACGCGCATGTTGGCGATGACGATCAGCCGGTGGCGCACATGGTCGAAGAGCACCAGGTTGTCGGCAAAGAGCAGGATCATGTCCGGCACCTCCAGGGTGCGGCGGGCCGTGGCCGGCAGCCGCTCCATAAAGCGCACCAGGTCATAGGCGAAGTAGCCGACCGCGCCGCCGGTGAAGCTGGGCAGGCCGGGGACCGGCACCGGCTTGCGCCCGGAGAGGAGGTCCTTGACAATGTCCAGCGGGTCGCCGCTGCGTTCCTCGAGGACCGTACCCCCGGCGCCGCCAATGATGGTATGGTCGCCGTAGGCGACGGCGGACATGGGGGCGTGGACGCCGATGAAGCTGTAGCGCCCCACCTGCTCGCCCTTCTCCACCGACTCCAGCAAGAAGCTCGGCCCATTGGGGCTGGCGCGCAGCTTCAGATAGACCGAGACCGGCGTCTCCAGGTCGGCGGGTAGCTCACGATGGATCGCAATCAAGTTGCCGCGCTCGGCCAGGCCACGGACTTCTTCGAGGGACGGTTTATAGACAGGGTTCATGGCTTCCTCCTTCTGCCGGCAGTCGCTTGCTGATAGAAACAAAAAACCTCGCCGCACATGGGCTTGCTGTAGACCTCTGCATGGTGCAGAGGCCGGCAAGACCGGCATGTGGGGACGAGGCCGATGTTCGGAACCCCGCGGTGCCACCCCGGTTAGACAGGCCGAGCTGCTTGGGCAGCCAACAAAAAATCCCTGCGTGAAACGCAAGGATCGTCGGCCAGTCTCACTCTTCCAGGAACGGGAGACCAACTTCCTTGCTGTGCTCCGATTCCCGACGCCCGATAACGGCGGCGATGCCGGGGCT
>DATLZJ010000379.1:0-4573 GCA_035574055.1 Caldilineaceae bacterium | reverse complement strand
CCGACCGCCTCTTTGATCTGGCCGCGCTGTTGGTGGTGGGCGCGGCGGCGCTGGTCGCGTTGCCGGCAGCGGCGGGCCAGGCGGGCGCTGCGCTTGCGATTGTCCTAGCCGTTAGCGCCGTCAGCGGCTGGCTGCTGCTGGACCGGCGCGGCGTGGCGCTGCTCCAGACGGCTGGCGCGCGGCTGGGGCCGTGGGCGTCCGGCTGGGTGGGGTCTCCTCAGAGCCGGCTGGTCCAGCTCCACCATGCGTTGCGGGCGCTCTCCCCCCAGACCCTGGTCTGGGCGGGGGCGCTGACCGCGCTGGCCTATGCCCTCTACTTCGGCCAGTGCTGGCTATTGGCGCAAGCCGCCGGGCTGCCGGTCGGGGTTGGGCCGGTGAGCTATGCGACAGCGTTGGGCAGCCTGGTCACACTGCTCCCCATCTCCATCTCCGGCTTAGGCACGCGCGAGGCGACGCTGATCCTCTATTTGGGCGCGGCCGGCGTCCAGCCGGAGTCCGCTTTGGGCTTCTCACTGTTGATCTTTGCTGTTTTCTATGCGGGCAGCGGCGCGTTGGGGCTGATGGCGTGGTGGCTCAAGCCTGCGCCCTGGCCGCGCGCAAGCCTGGAGACGAGCGGCGGGCTACATACAGGAGAGGGGCAGGCGTGAGCCGGTACGTGGTCTCCTTGCCGGTGGTTGTGGCTGGGCTGGCAGCGGCTTTCCTGGCGCTGGGCCTCTTTTCCCAAACGGTCTACAACACGGCCCACAACGAGCAGATGTACGTGGCTGCGGGCTATCTGCTGGCGCAAGGCAAGCGGCTCTACCGCGACTTCGCCTTTGTGCAGATGCCCTATACGCCGCTGGTCTACGCCGCGGTCTATAGCTTCAGCCCCGGCGGCTATCTGCTCAAGGCCAAGCTGGTCAACCTGCTCTGGCTGGCCGTGGCGAGCGGGCTACTGGTAGGCCGGGCGGCGCGCGTGACGCAGGACCGGCTGCTGGCGCTGCTGCTGCTGGTGCTCTTTCTGGCCGACTACTATCTGCTGCGCGCTGCCATTGAAGCCTCCAACTACACGTTGCCCATTGCGGCCTCGCTGCTGGCCTATGGCTGGCTGCTGCGCGGCGTCGCCGAGGAGGCGCAGCCCTGGACTAGCGCGCTGGCCGCTTTCGGTGCAGGGGCGGCGCTGGGTGTGGCGACGGGGGCCAAGCTCTACTATCTGCCGCTCGTCGCGGCCTTTGGGCTGGTGAGCCTGCTCTACCCGCGCGGGCGGCCAGTGGCCGGGCGGTGGGTCTGGGGCGCGCTGCCGCTGGTCGCGGGCCTGCTGGTGGGGCTGGCCCCCGCGCTGGTCTATGCCGCGCGCGACCTCGACCGCTTTCTCTTCAACAACCTGGGCTACCATACCCTCAACACTCTCTGGCGCGAGCAGAATGGCTTTACCGATATGGGCTGGCGGGCCAAGCTGGAGGCGGCGCGCGACCTGGCGACCAACCCCAACTATCTGATCCTGCTGCTCTGGCTGGCGCTGGCCGGGCTGCTCCGGTGGAATCGCCGGACTGAGGCAGGCCGTGCGCCGCTCATCCCCGCGCGCCCCGGCGTGATATTGGCGGGGGGCGCCGCGGTGATCTCGCTGCTGGCGGCCTTCACCCCTCGTCCCCTCTTTCCCCAGTATTTCGCCATGCCGGTCCCCTTTCTGCTGCTCTGGGTGGCGGAGCTAGCGCCAGGGCTGCCCGCGCCCAGCCGGCGGCTGCTGCGCGCCTTTGGGGTGGTCATCGCGGTGGCGGGTATCCTAGCCGTGCTGCCCCGCCATACCGGGTCGCTGCGCCGCCTGGCCGCGGGCGAGCCGTGGGCCGGGACGGTCGCTATCCGGGAGAGCCAAACGCTGCGTCGCTGGCTGGATGAACGAGGCCCGGTCCGGAACGGGACGGCCTGGATCGCCACCCTCTCGCCGGTGGTGGCGCTGGAGAGCGGCTTGCCCTTTTACCCGGAACTGGCGACCGGCTCCTTTGTCTACCGCATTGGCGACCTGCTGACGCCGGAGGAGCGGGCGCGTTATGTGGCGACCTCGCCCACCGCGCTGCCTGCCCTGCTGGACGCGCATCCGCCCGCCGCCATCTTTATCGGCGAAGAAGGCGAACTGGAGCAACCCCTGCTGGACTACGCCGAGCGCCACGGCTACCAGCCCGCGCCCCACCCCTTCAGCGAGGGGCAGGTTTTCTTACGCTGATCACCCCGCCCGGTCTCGGCGCGTATTGAACAGCGCGCCCCATCCCCGGCCCCCCTCACACCGGATCACGCGCACAAGGTCATCCTATGACTCGCGCCATTGCCAACGGCGCTGGCGGTTATGACTGCACGGTACTCTTGCAATGCTACCGGTGCTTTTCCTCGATTGCGATAGAGCGAGGGCGTGGTTGAGCGCATCGCCCGCGACCGTGCTATACTTGCCCGTTGAGGGGCGCGCCGCGCGTCCCCGGCGTTACTGGCATACGGTACCAACGATGGCATGTCGCTAGTCGAACAAATCAAGCGGGGGGCGCAGCCGGCGTCCCACCGGGTCTCGCTGAGGGCGCCGGGTGCGGCGTGGGCAGTGGGGACGCTGGCCCTGGCGCTGGTCGCCCATCTCCTGCTCTGGCTGCCGTTGCCCCTGGCCGTCCAGGCCCCGGCGGCGCTGGCGCTGACCGGCCTACTGCCCGGCCTGTTACTGGTCGAATGGCTGGTGGGGGGGCTGGCCGATGCGCCGCTGGAGCCGTGGGAGCGGGGCGTCTATTCGCTGGGCGCAGGGGCAAGCGTGATCGTCGTGGTCATGCTGCTGCTCAGTTACCTGCCCGGCCCTATCCTCCCCTGGCAGACCCTGCTGGCCTTTGATGGGTTGCTGGCGCTCTTGATCCTGCTGGCGCTGCTGCGCCCGGCCCCTGCGCCCACCCCAGCGACGCCTGACCCTGCCCTCGATGCCTGGCCTTCGGTCTGGCCTGCTGCCGGCGCGCCGGGCGAGCGCCGCTGGCTGGCAACGGGCTTATTGGCCCTGGCTCTGGTCGCCGTCTTGATGCGTGTGCCCAACCTGGGCTACTCCGAGTTCCAGGGGGATGAGACCCGCGCCCTGCTCCGCACCGCCGAGGCCATCCAGGGCCGCGACGACACGCTGCTGCTCCACAAGAAGGGGCCTGCGGAAATCCTGCTGCCCGCCTCACTCTATGTCTTGACGGGCCGGCTCAACGAGTGGACCGCCCGGCTGCCCTTCACCCTGCTCAACCTGACCGGCATCTTTGGCGTCTTTCTGCTGGGCAGGCGGCTCTTCAACCCCATTGCAGGCTGGACCGCAGCCATGATCCTGGCGCTGGATGGCTACTTCATCGGCTTTGCCCGCATTGTGCAGTATCAAAGCATCGTCTTTTGCATGGGCGTGCTGGCGGTGCTGGCTGTCTACCGGCTGGTCCGGCTGCCCCGGCAGTTGGGCTGCTTCTTGACCCTGGCCGCGCTCCTGCTGGCGACGGGGCTGCTGGCCCACTACGAAGGCGCGCTGGCCGGGCTGCCCATCCTTTACTTGCTCTACACCCTTTGGCGGCGCGGGGCAGCGATCCCTCGTCTGGCGCGTGCGTTGATCGTCCCGGTGGCGTTGGGGGGCGCGTTGCTGGCGATCTTCTATGTGCCCTTTGTGCTGCACCCCAGCTTTCGCGTCACCTACGCCTACATTACCGTCAACCGCATCGGCGAGACCTTTCCCTATAATAACCTGGTGGATGTCTTCGAGCGCACCACTCTCTACAGCACCAGCTATTATGTGGCGTTGATGGTACTCTGCACCCTCCTTGGGCTGGTCCGCGTCTACCGCCGCGGCCTGCCCAGGGGGTGGGGTTGGGTTGCGACAACGCTGCTGATTGCGGGCATGGCCGTCACCGTGGCGCGCCCCTCCTGGCTCTGGATCGGCGGCCAGGACCATACCTGGGCCTTCTTTGCCCTGGCGCTGGCGATTGCCTGGTTCCTGCCCCGCTTCCCGATGGAGGAGCGGCTGGTCTGGCTCTGGTTCGGCGCGCCGCTGATCTTCATGCTCTTCTTCACCCTGACGCCCAACACCCATGTCTACGGCTTCTTCATCGGCTGGGCGCTGGTGGTGGGCAATGTCGTTGGGGTGGGCTGGCAGGCGTTGCGCGAGCGGGTGGGGCTGCCGGCAGCGCGCTGGATTGGCGTTGCGACCGCGGCGGCGCTGCTCTTGATCTTCGGCAACTACGCCTTCTGGTACTTTGTGGCGACCGATCTGGAAGTGCTCCGCACCTGGCGCGAGAACCGGCCGCGCGGCTATTGGGTTTCCTATGACATGCCGACCAATATGTCCATCTTTGGCTTCCCACTCAAGAACGGCTGGAAGGCGGTCGGCGCGCTCTATGCCGACGGCGTGCTGGATGCGCCCTTTGACCTGCACGGCAAGGAGCCGGTGGCCGACTGGTATACGCGCGGCCTGGGCCAGTGCCCGCGCGACCATGTCTATTATCTCTGGCATGAATCGGTGGAGCCGGCGGAACAGGGCTATAACACCGTCGTGCGCCAGCAGATCGAAGAGAAGGGCTACCGGCTGTTTGGCGAGGTGACGGTCAATGGCCGG
>DATLZJ010000378.1:0-7657 GCA_035574055.1 Caldilineaceae bacterium | reverse complement strand
CGCCCCTTTCTTAGCCACATCGGTGACTCCCATTTGCTCCATTCAGGGAGATAACCAGTTGTAGGAGGGCCGGCAGGTTGTGTAAGCTTACGTCATGTAAGCTTACGTTACGACAACTGTCTAGTGCATTTTTTGCGATTTGTGGTATGCTCGTTAATTGTTGTTTCTAGGAGTAAGCTGTCTCATAAGGAACACAAATGACCTCCCCCGCCACGCCGAGCGATGAAAAGCGGTCGCGGCTCTCTCCGGCCATGTTGGCTTTTCTCTATGCGCTCCTTGCTGGTCTCTGGATTTGGCTGTCAGACCAACTCCTGAGGCTTTTCATTGACGACCCTGCTCAACTTGCTCGCTGGGAGACCTACAAAGGCTGGTTCTTCGTCGCCATCACCGCGCTGCTGCTCTATCTGGAGCGCATGTGGAGCGAGCGAAAGATCCGGCAAGTGGTCACCCGGCTGCATGTCCAGATGCAAGACAGAGTCTCTGAGTTGGATCGCGTCCGTGACCAACTCCAGGTCATCATGGACAATGCGCCGGTCGTCTTCTACATCCGAGACCTGGAAGGCCGCTATAGGCTGGTCAACCAGGCATGGGAGCAGTACACCGGCATTCCCCGCAGCCGGGCGCTTGGCGCAACACCTCACCAACTCTTCCCCAAAGAGACAGCCGAGCGGATAATGGCCGGCCACCGCGCCGCCCTCAAAAGCAATGCCCCGGTGGTCGAAGAGGTCGTGATGCCGCTACAAGGGTCGGACCATGTATTTATGCGCGCCCATTTCACACTGAATGATAAGGAGGGCCGGCCATACGCCGTTGCCGGTATCTTGACGAACATTAGCGAGCGTAAGGCGATGGAAGAATCTCTGCGGGCAAGTGAGGCGCGCTTTCGGGCAATCTTTGACCGGGCGGGTATCGGTATTGTGCTGGTCGGCGCAGACAGGTGCATCCGCCAGGTCAATCCAGCCTTCCAGCGTATGCTCAATTATCCGGTCGAGAAGCTCATCAATGTGGACTTTACTCACATCATCCATCCGGACGATGTGGCCGAGGCGGCTCGGCTGTTTCAAGAATTGCTGGCCGGCGTCCGCGAGAGCTATCAGGTGGAGAGGCGTTATCTGCGCGCCGATGGCGAATTGGTCTGGGCGCATCTGACAGTATCGTCTTTGCAGGAGACAAATGGCAAGGAAGCCTTTGCCATCAAGCTCATCGAGGACATTACCCAACGTAAGGCGGCCGCCGAGGCGCTCCAGCAGGCCCACGATATGCTGGAACGCCAGGTAGCCGAGCGCACGGCTGCCCTGCGTCAGGCGGTTGATGACCTGGCCCAGGCCCAACGGGTGGCCCATGTCGGCAGTTGGAGCCTGGACCTGGCGAGCGGCCGGCTCGAATGGTCCGATGAGACCTATCGCATCTTTGGCGTGACGCCGGGGGAATTCGCGGGCACGCGCGAGAGCTTCTATGCAATGGTTCACCCCGATGACCGGGAGTTGGTGCGCAGCAAGGTTGCAGCCGCGATGGAGGCCCACTTGCCGCTGGACTATGAGCACCGCATCCTCCGCCCGGACGGGTCGGTCTGCTATGTCCACGAGCGAGGCATTGTGGCCTATGACGCGGATGGACAGCCGGCGCGCCTCCTGGGCATGGTGCAGGATATTACCGACCGGAAGCTGGCAGACCAGGCGCTCCACGCAGCCAACGAGCGGCTGGCGACCATTGTCCAGGCGTCGCCGGCCGCAATCGTCGCAGTGGACGCAAACTGGCAGATCACCATGTGGAATCCCGCAGCCGAGCAGGTCTTCGGCTGGCCCGCCAGCCAGGCCATCGGTCGTTCCATCACGTCTATCTTTCCGGCGGCGGATCGCGCCACCGAGGAATTGCGGGCGCGGGTCGCGGCGGGCGAGACGTTTACCGGCCTAGAGCTGAAGCGCCGCCGCCTGGACGGGACGCTCATTGATGTCGCCGCCTCCATTGCGCCGCTCCGCGACGCGATGGGCAACGTGCAAGGCAGTGTCGCAGTCTTCAGCGATATCACCGAGCGAAAGCTGGCCGAGGCGCAAATCCGCGAGTGGAACCAGCAGCTAGAGGCGCAGGTGGCCGAGCGCACCGCCCATCTGGAGCAGGAGATCGCCGAGCGCAAGCGCGCTCAAGCGGAGGTCTTGGCCCTGAATCAGACGCTGGCGGTGCAGGCCCAACACTTGCAGGTCGTGAACCGCGAGCTGGAGACCTTTACCTACACCGTCTCCCATGACCTCAAGGCGCCCCTGCGCGGCATTGACGGCTACAGCCGCCTCTTGCTGGAAGACTACTATGATAAGCTGGATGAGGACGGGCGCTTTTTCTTACAGACGATTCGCAACGCGACGATGCAGATGGCCCGGTTGATTGATGACCTGCTGGCCTACTCCCGGCTGGAGCGCCGCCCGCTTGCGACCGACCAGGTGAATGTAGACCGGTTGGTCGAGACCTTGATCGAGCAGGCGCGCCATGAGCAGCCGGATGCCCGCGTTCGGATCATCCAAACGACTCGCTGTGGCGCCGTGACTGCCGATGCCGACGCGCTGACGCTTGCCCTCCGCAATTTGCTCGACAATGCCCTCAAGTTCAGCGCCAAGAACGATGCGCCCTTGATTGAGATTGGCGGAGAGGCGGCAGACGACCGCTGCGTTCTCTATGTGCGCGACAACGGCGTCGGTTTCGATATGCAGTACCATGACCGCATCTTTGAAATCTTTCAGCGCCTCCACCGGGCCGAAGACTATGAGGGCACGGGCATTGGGCTGGCAATCGTCCGCAAGGCAATCCAGCGGATGGGCGGGCAGGTCTGGGCCGAGAGCCAACCGGGGCAGGGCGCGACATTTTACCTGGAGATCCCCAAATGAACCTTGCTGTCAAGCCAATTCTCCTGGTTGAAGACAACCCGATGGACGTAGACCTGACGCGGCGGGCGCTGATCCGTCGCAAGTTGGCGAACGAGCTGCTGGTCGCCCGCGACGGCGAAGAGGCGCTGCAATTCATCCCGCGTTGGGAGGCAGGCGAGCTAGCCCCGGTCGTCATCCTGCTCGACCTGAAGCTGCCGAAGGTCAGCGGTCTGGAGGTGCTGAGGCGCTTCAAAGGGCATCCTCGCTTTGCCGCAATTCCGGTGGTCGTGCTGACCTCCTCCAGCGAGGATATTGATGTGCGGTCGGCCTATGAGCTTGGGGCCAATTCCTATATTGTCAAACCGGTGGATTTTGATAAGTTTCTGGATGTGGCCGCTCAGATCGAGCTGTACTGGACCGTCCTCAACGAGCTGCCACGAAGATGAGCGGCGCAATCAGGAAGCCAGGGTTTACCAGTATGCGAGTACTCTACGTCGAGGATAGCCCAACCGACGCCGACCTCGCCCAGCGCGAGATCAGACGCCGCGCCCCTCATATCGCAATCGAGATCGCCGCAACCTACCAGGAGGCGCTGGCCCGGCTGGCAGAGGCCACCGTCGAGCAACCCATCTATGACCTAGTGCTGACCGATGTGCGCCTACCCGACGGGGATGGGCTGAAGCTGCTGGCGCATATCCGTGCGCGCGGCCTGCCGCTGGCTGTAGCCGTGTTGACCGGCCAGGGCAACGAGGAATTGGCCGTCACAGCCCTCAAGATGGGGGCGGATGATTACGTGGTCAAGCAGGAAGGCTATCTCAGCCGGCTGCCCCTCACGCTGGAGAACACGTTACATCGCTTCCGCTCTGCGACGACTCGCCCCGGTCGCCCGCTGCGCGTGCTCTATGCCGAACATCACAGCGCCGATATTGACCTGACTCGCCGCCACTTTGCCCGCCATGCGCCTCATATCCAGATTGAAATCGTCCATACCGCAGCCGAGGTGTTCCAGCGGCTCACCGCGCGGCAAGCGCGTCCCCCCTATGACCTGCTGCTGCTGGATTACCGGCTGCCCGGCATGAATGCGCTGGACTTGGTCAAGGAGCTGGAGCTATCACTTCCCTATACCCTGCCGATGGTGCTGGTCACCGGCCAGGGCGATGAGGACGTAGCGGTGCAGGCGCTGCGACTAGGCGTCGCCGACTATGTGGTCAAGCACCCTGGCTATCTATTCCAGTTGCCGCGGGTGCTGGAAAACACCTTCACCCAGGCGCAACTGGAGCGGGAGCGGGCCGCGCTGCACGAATCGGAGCAGCGCTACCGCGCCATCTTTGAACATGCGCCGGTGGCGCTCTACACCAAGGACCTGGCCGGACGCTACACCAGCGCCAACCAGGTGACATTGGCCGCCTTTGGCGCGGATATCATCGGCCATACGGACGCTGAGTTCTTTCCGGAGGACATCGCTGCGATTTTGCGTGCAAGCGACCTAGAGGCGATGGAGCGCGGGCGCAGCGAGCTGACCGAGGAGTGGCGCAACCTCCCAGGCGGCGAACGCTATTACCTGACCCGCAAGACGGCGCTGGTGGACAGCCGGGGCGATGTCACCGGCGTATTGGGCATCAGCCTGGACATCACCGATCGCATCCGCGCAGAGGCCGAACGCCGCGAAAATGAGATGCGCTTCCGCCAACTGGCCGAGCATATAGACCAGGTCTTTTGGCTCCAGTCCGTAGACAGCGGTGAGATCCTCTACGTGAGTCCTGCCTACGAGCGCATTTGGGGGCGGAGCTGCGCCAGCCTCTATGCGGACCCCAGCACCTTGGTTCAGGCGATTGTGCCGGAGGACCGGGGCCGGCTGGAGGCAGCGCAAGAAGCGCTGCGCGAGGGCCGCTCGGTCGAGGTGGAGTTCCGCGTGCGCCGCGCCGGCGATGCCGCGCCAGGGCCGATCTGGGTCTGGGCGCAACTCTTCCCCATCTATGATGAGCAAGGGCGGCTCTACCGGACAGCCGGCTTGGCGCGCGATGTCACCGAGCGTAGGCGCACCGAGGAGCATCTAACCCAGCAGGAGCGGCTGATCGCCGTCGGGCAGATGGCCGCAGGCATTGCCCATGATTTCAACAACATCCTGGCGGTCATCATGCTCTATACCCAGATGCTCCAGCTCACGACCAAGAATGAGGCCCACCTGCGCCATCTGGCGACTATCTACCAGCAATCGGTCCACGCCGCCAATTTGATCCAACAGATTCTGGACTTCAGCCGGCGCTCGCCCATGGAGCGCGTAAACATGGACATGGTACCCTTTGTCAAAGAGCTGGTCAGGCTTTGGCAACGCACCCTGCCCGAAACGATCCGGGTCGAGCTGGAATGTACGTCGGCGCCACTCATGGTGCGGGCCGATCCGGCGCGGCTGCAACAGGCGCTGATGAATATGGCGATCAACGCGCGCGATGCCATGGCCGAGGGAGGGACGTTGCGGATCGAGCTGGACGCGTTGACCTTGCTGCCGGGGACGCCGCCGCCGCTGCCCAAGCTGACGCCGGGCCGTTGGCTGCGATTGGTGATGTCAGACACCGGCAGCGGGATTGCGCCGGAAGTGCTGAACCACATCTTCGACCCCTTCTTTACGACCAAACAGCCGGGCAAGGGAACCGGGCTGGGGCTGGCGCAGGTCTACGGGATTGTGCAACAGCTTGACGGGCGGATTGATGTCGAGAGTACGGTCGGCCAAGGCGCCCGCTTCACCATCTATCTGCCGCTGCTGGAACAGTCTATAACTGCACCCGCGAGCCTGTTGCTCTCCCAACATGCCAAGCTCGGCAGCGGCGAGATCATTTTGCTGGTCGAGGATGAGGACGCGCTCCGCCTGGCGATTAGCGACATGTTGACCGGTCTGGGCTACCGGGTGATCACCGCCGCCAATGGCCGCGATGCACTCGAGTTATATGCTGCCCGCAGACATGAGATTGTGCTGGTGATCAGCGACCTGGTCATGCCGGAGATGGGCGGCATCGAGTTGTACCACGAGTTAAGACAGCGCTATCCACAGGCGCGCGTGCTGTTGATCACCGGCTATCCCCTGGATGAAGACAATAGGCTCCACCAGAGCGGCGAAGTCCAGTGGCTGCTCAAGCCCTTCACGGTCGAGGTCCTGGCGCGCCGGATCGCCGAAGCGCTGGCTGCCGGCGTTCGCCCATAGACAGCGCTAGGAGCTTGGGCATACCAGCGCGACCGCTCAGGATAACGGCTGGCGGCGTCCCTGGGGACGCCGCCAGCGCGCTGCCGGATATTACAACAGCCCCAGCCCCCTATGGCCGGCCAAAGAGTTGCACGGCGTCAATCTCGTTGTAACCGGGCACTGCGGCAGTGTCCAGCACCAGCCGGATCTGGTTGGTCCTGAAATCAGCCCCGGCCAACTCGGGGCTGAAGATGCGGTAGGCTTCTTCAGCCGGCGCAGCCTCACCCTCCCAGAGCGTTACCCATTCGTCGGCGTCAATGTTGTAGGCGTCCACTGCAACCACCGCGCCTGGGTTGTAGCTCTCATAGATCTCAATGCCGGTGGGGATGACCTGATAGTCAAAGAATAGCTCCAGTGTCTCCTCGCCCCCGTCGGCCTCGGCGCTGGCCCAGGCGGTCGTCTGGTCGCCGGCCTCAAAGGTATCCTGGGGGCCGGTGGCCTGGAGCGCCGACCAGCTATCCTCGCCGTATTCGCTGCTGGCGTAGGCATCGCTGGCCCACTGGCCGCCCAGCAGCGTCGGGTCCTCCAGAATGGTGGTCATGAAGTAGGCGCTATCCTCCTCGCCAAAGTAGGAGGTGACCACCACTTCATAGACGCCCGGTTCGGTCAACACCTGGCTGACGCTCTCCAGCGAGCCGCCGGTGGCGCCGGAGAGATAGGCAACCGTGTCGCCGTCTGCGTTGTAGGAGGCGACGCGCAGGTCCAGGTCTATGGTGTGGCTGCCGACCAGGACCATCACCAGCAACGACCCTGCCTCGTCCACCACCAGCCGGTAGATATTGTTTCCACTGCCCGGAATGGTGTCCCAGATCGTCTGGCCGCTCACCAGCTCCGGGGCCAGATCGCCCTCGCTGGCCGTCACCCCAAACTCGCCGACGCCGCCGTTGCTATCAATGGTGATATGATAGACGCCCGCCACAGGCGCCATGAAGGTCAGCTCATCGTTCGAGCCATACGCATAGCTGGACCAGATGGAGGTTCCGGGGCGCAGGCCGACATTGATATCGAAATCGGTATTGTCATCCTCCGAGGAAAGGGCTACGGTGACCAGCGCGCCGGGCTGGCTGACGTCAAAGGTATAGCCGATAGATTCCTCACCCTCCTCAAAGGCATCCGATTGGAGCACCCCGTCCTCCAAACCGGAGACGGGCCGGCCTGCGGTCCCGCTCACCGTCAGGGTAAAGGGCAGGTCTTCCGCCGCCGGTTCCGGGGCCGTCACAAAGACGTAATAGACGCCGGGGAAGAGGTTGGGGATCTCCAGAGTTGGCTCGCCGAAGCTATCGTAGCTGACCTCGCTGTCGTAGATGGTGTCCACCAGACGCAACCCCAGGTCTGCGTCGCTTTCCAGCTCCAGCACAAGGTTGTCATAGGAGGCGTCTAGCTCCAGCTCATAGACCGCTTCTGTAGACCCAGCCGGAACCGTGTCCTCAATTGGCTCATCCATAGCGATGGAATCGGGGCGACCGCTCAGATAGATGGTCAGCGCAAGCTCGGAGCGTCGCTCCAGCGGTTCCGCGGTGATGCGATATTCGCCGCCGTCGGTCCAGAAGCGCAGGAACTCGCT